>JAZQOZ010000156.1:0-66199 GCA_045628085.1 Oscillospiraceae bacterium
TATTTCCGCAGTGAGGCAGATTTCCGTGCGGCGGCGATGCAGGCGGATGCGGTGTTTGCCGATCCGATGCTGCGGCGCTGTGTGCCGGATTATCAGGGCGAATGGATCGACTTTCCGCATTATGCCGTCAGCGGTTCGGCAAAATGGTAAAAAGCACGGAAATACAACGAAAACTGAACGGGGGATCATGCTTTGACAAAGCAATTTCATATTTACGGCATCGTGCAGGGCGTGGGCTTCCGTCCGTTTGCGGCGGTGACGGCGGCACGGTTCGGGATTCGCGGGACGGTCGCAAACAAAGGCTCCTATGTGGAAATCATTGCGCAGGGTGAGCCGGAAATGCTCGATGCCTTTGCAGGAGAGATCCGGAAGAATCCGCCGGAGCGTGCGATGATCCTTGCAATGGACAGTGAATTGCTCGATGATGCTGAAACAACGGAATACCGTGAATTTTCTATCATCGAAAGCGAAAAGAGATCCGGTGATATTTTTGTTTCGCCGGATATTGCGGTCTGTGAAAAATGCCGCGCGGAATTGTTTGATCCGAAGAACCGCCGGTATCTGCATCCGTTCATCAACTGTACGCAGTGCGGTCCGCGGCTGACCATTCTCGATGCAATGCCATACGACAGAGAACGCACGAGTATGCGTGCATTTCCGATGTGTCCGGAATGCAGTGCGGAATACCATGATCCGCAGACGCGCCGCTATGATGCACAGCCGAACTGCTGCCCCGACTGCGGGCCGGATGTGTATATCATTGGGACAAAATTGCGCGGCGGTGATGCGATTACGGCTGTGCGGCAGGCAATCGCGGACGGGAAGATCATTGCAGTCAAGGGTATCGGCGGTTTTCATCTTTGCTGTGATGCAAAGAATCCGGATGCTGTCCGGCGGCTGCGAAAACGCAAGCACAGACCGATGAAACCGTTCGCTGTTATGATGAAGAATATCGAAACGGCGGAGCGCGAATGCATCATTCAGGAAGGACAGCGTGAATTGCTCGACGGCTGGCAGAAACCGATCCTATTGCTCGAAAAGCGCAGACGGATGTCAATTTGTGACGATATTGCGCCGGATAACCGGACGGTCGGGGTGATGCTGCCTTATGCGCCGCTGCAAATGCTGCTGTTTGATTATCCGGACGGTATTGCGATGACCGACTGCCTTGTGATGACAAGCGGAAATGCGCACGGTGCGCCGATCTGCCGGAGCGATACCGATGCAGTCAGAGAGATCGGGGATTTCTGTGACCTGATTCTTTCGCATAACCGGAAAATTCGTCTGCGTGCGGATGATTCCGTCTGCGGCTGGCTGGATGGCAAGCCCTATATGATCCGCCGTTCACGCGGTTTTGCGCCGCTGCCTGTCATGATCGCCAAAAAACAGCACAGACAGGTGCTTGCGATCGGCGGCGAACTCAAAAATACATTCTGTATTGCAAAAAGCGGTCTGCTCTATGCGTCGCCGTTTGTCGGGGATATGGCGGATATCCGTACTGTGCAGGCACTCCGCGAATCCGTTGACCGGATGTGCAGTCTGCTCGAAGCAAAGCCGGAACTGATCGTCTGCGATATGCATCCGCTTTACAATACCGTGACAGCCGCACAGGAAATCGCGCAGGAACGCGGTATTCCGATCGTTCAGATGCAGCATCACTATGCGCATATTCTCTCCTGCACGGCGGAGAACGGCGTGACGGGCAACGTGATCGGGCTGAGTCTGGACGGTACGGGCTACGGAGATGACGGCACGATCTGGGGCGGCGAACTGCTGCTTTGTGATGCATCCGGCTATCAGCGATGCGGCTCTGTTCAGCCGTTTGTGCAGACAGGCGGCGATCTCTCGGCAAAAGAGGGATGGCGCATTGCGGCGGCGCTGCTGCGGGATGCTGATGCGGCATCTGCACAGGATCTATGCGAACAGCTTGACATTTGCAATGCACAGGAATATAATATTCTTGCAAATATGGCACGCATGAATATCAACAGCGTGACCTCGACAAGCTGCGGACGGATTTTTGATGCAGTATCTGCAATTCTGGGCATTCGCCGTGCCGTGACATTTGAGGGTGAGGCATCGGCTGCGCTGATGTATGAAGCGGAACAGTATGCGGCGGATCATGCGGATGCAGCGCTTGATCTGTCGGCTGATACTGTATCTGAAAACGGTTTCCTGACAATGCGGACAACTGCGCTTGCGGCTGAAATTGCAAGGCGGTTTCTGGCAGACAATTCTCCCGAAAACCGGCGGTATCTCAGCTATCAGTTTCATGCGGCGCTTGCGGAAATGCTGTATCAGGCGTGTGTGAAAATACGTGATGATACGGGCATATCAATATGCGCACTCAGCGGCGGCGTATTTCAGAACCGGCTGCTGACGGGGATCTGCCGCAGAAAACTGACGGCGGCAGGCTTTACGGTTCTGCTGCACAGTCTGATCCCGCCGAATGACGGCGGCATCTGCATCGGACAGGCGATGTACGGGGCGCATTATGAGATATGAGAAAGGAACAGAAACATGATTGGAAAAACGGTGACAGTGACGGTTGACCGTCCGCTCGGAAGCGCACATCCGGATTATCCGGAGATGATCTATCCGATCAACTATGGCTATATTGCGGACATCATGGCGCCGGACGGTGAGGAGCAGGATGCCTATATCCTCGGCGTTTCGCATCCGGTGAAGCAGTTTACCGGAAAGATCATTGCGATCGTCCGCCGTGCAGATGATGTTGAGGAAAAGTGGGTGGTATGTCCGCCCGATCAGTCTTTTACCAAGCAGGAAATCGTGGATTTGATCCGCTTTCAGGAACAATATTTTCAGTCTGAAATTTTGATGGAGGGATAATGATGTGTGTCGGATTATCGGCAAAAGTTGTGAGAATTGAGGACGGAACGGCGCTGATCGATGCCGGCGGTGCGCAGAGAACAGTCAGCGCAGGTATTCTCGATGATCTGGAGCCGGGGGATTTTGTGATGGTTCATGCCGGAACTGCGATCGCAAAGATCACAGAGGATGATGCGGCAGAAGCAGATGCGGTCATGGGTGATTTGCTGTGAACGAAAGTACAAAACGCGCAAGAGATATCATTGCCGGATACAGCGGCAGACCGCTTCGTATCATGGAAGTCTGCGGTACGCATACGCATGAGATCTTCCGGCTCGGACTGCGGAAACTGCTGCCGCCGCAGATCAGCCTGATCTCCGGTCCGGGCTGTCCGGTCTGCGTGACGGCGGTCGGATTTATTGATGAGGCGATATGGCTCGCACGCGAAAAAGAATGTATCATCTGCACATTCGGCGATCTCATCCGCGTTCCGGGTACGGAGATGAGCCTTGCCGGTGCGCGCGCAAAGGGCGCGGAGATCCGTCCGGTCTATTCGCCGCTGGATGCAGTCAGTCTGGCAAAGGAAAATCCGGAGAAACAGGTCGTTTTTCTGGCGGTCGGATTTGAAACGACAACGCCCTCTGCCTGTCTTGCCGCAAAACAGGCAAAGGATGCAGGATTGCAGAATTTTTCGCTGCTGACTGCAAATAAAACGATGCCGAATGCGTATCAGGCGCTTGTCGGCTCTGCGGATGCGTTTCTCTATCCCGGTCATGTGAACGCGATCACCGGCAATGCAGTCTGTCAGAAATTCTGTGCGGAACAGGGCGTTTCGGGCACGGTCGCCGGATTCACTGCAAATGAACTGCTGACTGCAATGGCTGTTACGATCAAGCTGCTGGACGAAGGAAAACCGTTCTTCCGCAACTGCTATCCGCGTGTTGTGAAGGATGAGGGCAATCCGGCGGCGATCCGCATGATGCAGGAGATCATGGAACCTTGTGACAGCGAATGGCGCGGTCTGGGCGTGATCCCGCAGTCCGGCATGAAGCTGCGTCCGGAATATGCTGATTATGATGCGCGGCTGAAATTCAATATGCCGGTCATTTCGGGCAAACCGAATCCGGCCTGCCGGTGCGGTGAAGTTTTGCAGGGAAAGATCCGCCCCTGCGATTGCAAGGTGTTCGGCAAGGGATGCACGCCGCTGCATCCGGTCGGGGCGTGTATGGTTTCCGATGAGGGTGCCTGCGCTGCTTATTATCAATACAGTGAAGAAAAACTATGAGGTGAAAAGATGAAATTAGACGGTTTTGGCTTGTTTGTCGAGGATATGGGGAATATGATCCGCTTTTACAGGGATGTTCTCGGCTTTGAAATTCAGGAAGATGAGAATACGGAGAATGTTTATCTCATCAAGGACGGTACGCTGTTTCTGCTTTACGGCAGAAAGGATTTTGAACGTATGACAAGCCGGAAATATGAATATTTGAAAGGTGTCAACGGTCATTTCGAGATCGCACTGTATGTGGATACGTTTGAAGAAGTGGATATCGAATATCAGAAAGCGATCGAAAAAGGTGCTGCATCCGTTTTGCCGCCGACAACAGAGCCGTGGGGACAGAGAACCTGCTATATCGCCGATCCGGAAGGAAATCTCATAGAGATCGGTTCTTTCAACAGACCGTTTGCACATTGATGAAAGGATAGAAAATATGGAACAGCATGATTTTATTGTAACGGATATCAGCGGCGATTATGCCTATTTGCAGCAGACCGATGCAGAAGGTGCAGAGCCGTTTCAGATCGCGCTTGCACTCCTGCCGCCGGAAACCGATATCGGCACGAAGCTGCGCGGCTTTATGGGATTTTTTGAGATTATCTGAGATAGGAGCATTTATGCTATGAGCGAAAAAACAGTTACGCTTGCACACGGCGCAGGCGGTACGCAGACAAATGAACTGATCGACACCGTATTCAAAGCACATTTTGCAAATCCGGTGTTCACCGGCGATGATGCTGCCGTTCTGCCGCAGATCAGCGGGAAAATTGCAGCATCAACAGACGGATTTATTGTATCACCGTGGAAATTCAACGGCGGAAATATCGGCAAGCTCTCGATTTGCGGAACGGTCAATGATCTGTCCTGCATGGGTGCAAAACCGCTTTATCTGACCTGCGCATTTGTGATCGAGGAAGGATTTTCGATGGATGCATTGGAAGAAATTGCGGCGGCAATGGAGAAAACTGCCGCTGAAGCCGGTGTGCGCATCGTTGCAGGTGATACAAAGGTCGCCGGTAAGGGACAATGTGACGGCGTATTCATCACAACGACCGGTATCGGCGAGATCATGCCGCAGGCACATACATCCGGCACGTTTGCAAAGCCCGGCGATGCAGTCATCGTGACGGGTGATGTCGGCAGACACGGCTGTACCATTCTGATCGCAAGAAATGATTTCGGCATTGCATCGGATGTGGACAGCGATTGTGCGCCGCTTTGGGAGACTGTGAAGTCACTTTATGATGTGACCGATGAGATCCATGTGATCCGCGATGCAACACGCGGCGGTGTCGGTACGGTGCTGTATGAGATCGCAGGGCAGAGCAATGTCGGCATTCGTCTGGATGCGGCAAGTGTTCCGGTTGATCCGCGTGTGAAGGGCGTTTGCGGAATGCTCGGTCTGGAGCCGCTGTATCTCGCCTGTGAGGGCAGACTCGTGATCTTTGCACCGCAGGAGTATGCCGGACAGATCGTTGAAAAGCTCCGTGAGGGGAAATATTCACAGAATGCCGCAATCATCGGTACGGTCACTGCCGAAAATGCCGGCAAGGTCATTATGGAGACAGAGATCGGTACGCAGACGATTCTGCCGCAGCCGAAAGGTGAACTGCTGCCGCGTATCTGCTGATCATTCCGTGCAGAAAAATTCTCCCGAAACGGTTGACATTTTCGGGCAATCGTGGTAAAATATCTTTATATAGATATAGATGAAAGAAAGCGGTGACTGATATTGATGATGCATCTGCATAAACGTGCGCTCGTTTCGGGCGCTGTGCTTGCTGCTGCGATCTGTCTGACAGGCTGTGGAACAGAGGCTCCTTCCGCATTGGAAGATCGTCTGGAAGTTGTCACATTGTCGTCAGAGATACCAACCACGACTGCTGCCCGAACAACTGAAACCGAAACAACAACTTCCGCAACTTTCGCAACTACCACTTCAGCTGCGACAACCGTTACAACGACTGCTTCAACAACCGCAACGACCGCAACGACCGTTACGACGGTCAGTACGGCTGCATATACGATCGGTGAACTGACAACGGTCAGTACGGCTGAGGCTCCTGTCGATGCCGGACCGGATTCGCACGGTCTGACGGCGGAAGATTATGCATTTCTGCATGATACGGTGTTTGTCGGGGACAGCATTTGCAGCGGACTGCGTGTATATGGGATCCTGCCGGAAGATAATGTTCTTGCAAAGGGCTGCGTCGGCGCACGCAATATTTTTGAATACACCTTCCCCTGCCGCGGAAATGAATTCGGTGCGCCTTATGCGCTGACCGTTCTGAAACCGCGCTACATCGTTTTTTCAATGGGTATGAACGATGTCAATATGACATCGCCGGAAGAATACTGCAAGAATTATGATTTCCTGTTGAAAACGATCCGCAGCGTCATGCCGGATACGGTGTTCTATGTCGCTTCGGTAACGCCGATCACGGCGGATGCGACTTTCAGCACAAATCAGAAAATTGATACGCTGAATCAGACCATTCGGGCGCATCTTTCCGGTACTTCAACAGGCTTTGTGGATGTTGCAGGCGGTCTGAAAATATGGGACGGCTCGCTGAATCCTGCCTATAACGGCGGTGACGGCGTGCATCTTGCACCGGAAGCCTATTATGTCTATCTGAACCAGGTCTGCGATCAGCTTGTTGATACAAAAACGGTCGGCGGCTGGTCAGACGGTATTGCCTACGGCTGGGCGAAAAAATAATACATCAAATATGAACCGCTGAATGCCAAAGAAGCATTCAGCGGTTTTGTTATGATTCTGATTCTGTCAGTTCAATACGAAGCATCGGTGTCTCATCATCCTGCGAATAAGAACAGCTCCTTTTGTCTTCCGGCAGGTCTTTGATCTCCCAGAACTGATTATTTGTAAAGAGATCCTCAACGGCCGCGGCAGATTCGGCATCCGAACCGAACATCATCTCAATATACGGCGCATCAAGCTGCGCTGTGATTGCCGCCGATACTGTTTCAAAATCATAGCTGCTGAAATATGTGCCGTTCTGTACAAAATAATTCATGTCCATGCTGCTGCATTTCGGAATGATCTGTTTCGGATCCGGCGTATGTGTTTTCAGCAGAAGATCGTCATTTACAAAGCAGAATGCGTGGTTTGATAAATCTTTATCAGGTGACGCAGAGATCGGATCATCCCATGTCACATCTACCCAGTAATATTTACCTTCAAGATAAATGTAATTCCACATATGTCCGTTTCCGTTCGTTTGGCCGCTGCACAGTCCAGCCGGAATGTGCAGCCGGTTCATCAGCAGCAGAAATGCTTTTGAATAGCCCTCACAGCAGGCAGTATGTTCAACAAGACAGCCGTACGGCGAATGTGCGTATTCCGTATTTTTATCATAAGTCGTATTGCCCGTGATGTAATCATGAACGGCAAGCGCCTTTTCATAATCCGAGGCGTTTTCCGGAATATCTGCGATGACTGCATCTGCCGCATCCGTCAATGCCTGTGTCATATCAAGGTATTTCTGCTGTTCGGCAGAAGAAGGCATCCGCAGTTTGAGTTCAGCACTATGGCTGTCAGATTCCATGGAAAAACAGCCTTCAAACCAGAACCATTCCGGATGCTTGATGCGGATCTGCCGGCATATTTCGGAGACGTACCCGGTTTCAGGCTTATAGTCAAGCACTACAGTGTCCTGAAAATTTTGAAGGGCATTGACGATGCTCTGATAAAGCGCATTGCTCTCGTTGATCGGATCAATCAGGTCAGCGGCAGGCTGTGTGGTCGTTTCCTGTGTCTGCGCTGTTGTTTCGGAAACAGCAGCGGTGGTTTGCTCCGGCTTGATGTACGGTCTGATCTCCGGCATATATTCACAGCCGCAGAGCAGACAGGCTGCTGTCAGCAGGGTAACGGCAGAGGATATCGAATGTATCGGTTTCATAGCTGTATCCCCGCAGTGTTGTGTGAACGGATTTTGTCGGTCAGGTATGTTTTCATGGATATGCTCCTTTCTGTTTCAAAAACGGTGTCTGTTCACAGTATAACATACAATCGTGCAAATTGCAATGGAAAACGGAAGAATTGCGGCAGTTCGGCTGCATGGATACTAAAACAAAGGCGCACTCTGCCCGCAAATATAAACAAATTATGAAAAAAATGCCTCAGGACTTTCTTTTTTCCGTCCTTTGTGCTATAATAGTACCGTATTATGTCGCACTATGCTTTGGCGGCGAAGGAGGTCCAAAAATTGAGTCAGAAGGTGTATGCACTCGGCATTGATGTCGGTTCAACAACTGTCAAAACTGTAGTGATTGATGCACAGAATCAGATCTTATCACGCTGTTATCAGCGTCATATGTCCCGTGTTCGGGAGACTGTTATGGAACAGCTTCAGGATCTGCGAAAGCAGTTTCCGGATGCTTTATTTAAAATATGTATTACCGGTTCGGCAGGTCTCGGTCTTGCGCAGAGCGCCGGTATTCCGTTCGTGCAGGAAGTCCATGCGGCGTTTCTTGCAGTCAAGGCGGATTATCCGCAGGCAGATGTCGTGATCGAGCTGGGCGGTGAGGATGCGAAAATGATCTTCCTGACCGGCGGCGTGGAACAGCGCATGAACGGTTCATGTGCCGGCGGTACGGGTGCTTTTATCGACCAGATGGCAACATTGCTCGGTATCTCTGCCGATGAAATGGATGCGATTTCTCTGAAAGCGGAAAAGCGCTATCCGATCGCTTCACGCTGCGGTGTTTTTGCAAAGTCCGATATCCAGCCGTTGCTGAATCAGGGCGCAAAACGTGAGGATATTGCTGCAAGTATCTTTCAGGCAGTTGTCGATCAGACCGTTTCCGGACTTGCACAGGGCAGAACCATTGAGGGAACGGTATTGTTCCTCGGCGGCCCGCTTTCCTTCCTCAAAGGTCTGCGGCAGGCATTTGTCCGGACGCTGAAACTGGACGATGATCACGCGATCTTCCCTGAAAATGCACCGGTATTCGTAGCTTACGGCTGTGCGATGTATGCGGCACAGTCTGTCGGCGCAATGCCGCTTGCAGATGCACAGGAAAAAATCGAAAATGCTGAAACCGGCGGCAATACCGTTACCGGTGAGCCGCTGTTCCATAACCGTAAAGAGTATGAAGCGTTCATCGAACGGCATAAGGCACATGATCTGCCCTTTGCAGATCTGCATAACGTCACCGGAAATGCCTATCTCGGCATCGACGCGGGTTCGACTACAACAAAACTCGTTCTGATTACCGAAAAGGGTGAACTGCTGTATCAGTATTATGCCGCGAACCGCGGTCAGCCGCTTGACAGGATCGTAAAACAGCTTAAAAAGATCTATGCCGAAAAGAATCCCGATCTGCATATCCGTGCATCGGCGGTCACAGGCTACGGTGAGGACTTCATCCGCGCAGGCCTCGGCATTGATTTCGGCATCGTTGAAACAGTCGCACATTTCAAGGCGGCATCATATTTCTGCCCGGATGTCGATTTTATCATGGATATCGGCGGTCAGGATATCAAATGCTTCAAGATCCGCAATCACAGCATTGACAGCATCATGCTCAATGAAGCCTGTTCATCCGGATGCGGTTCGTTTATCCAGAGCTTTGCACAGGCACTCGGATATGATATTGCAGAATTTTCACAGCTTGGACTGTTCGCGGAGCATCCGGTCGATCTCGGCTCGCGCTGTACCGTGTTCATGAACAGCTCCGTCAAGCAGGCGCAGAAGGACGGCGCAACGGTCGAGGATATCTCCGCAGGTCTTTCCTCGTCTATTATCAAAAATGCCGTTTATAAGGTCATTCGTGCAAAATCCGTGAATGAACTCGGTAAAAATATCGTTGTGCAGGGCGGTACGTTCCTCAATGACGCTGTTCTGCGTTCCTTTGAAATGGAACTCGGACGCGATGTCATCCGTCCGGCAGTATCGGGACTCATGGGCGCATTCGGCGCGGCACTCTATGCAATGGAGCATACACCTGCCGAAACGACAACCATTTCCGCTGAAAAGCTCGCGGATTTCAGTTATCAGACTAGAAGTGCAAAATGCGGCGGCTGTACCGCGCACTGTGCGCTCAATGTCGTCATTTTCCCGGACGGCGGCAGATATATCTCCGGCAACCGCTGTGAAAAGGGCGCAGGCAAAAAACAGACAGAGGAGATCCCTTCCCTCTATGATTATAAATATAAGCTGATCCTCGATCAGGGGAAACGTCCCGTATTCGGCAAGCCGCGCGGAACAGTCGGTCTGCCGCTTGCACTCAGCTACTATGAGCAGATGCCCTTCTGGACGGAACTGTTCACCAAACTCGGCTTTGCCGTGAAGCTCTCGCACGAAAGCGACCGCGAAATGTACTATAAAGGACAGCATACGATTCCCTCGGATACCGTCTGCTATCCGGCAAAGCTGGCACACGGTCATATCGAAGATCTGCTGGAACAGGGCGTTGACTTTATCTTCTGGCCGTGCATGAGCTATAATTTTGATGAGGGATGCAGCGACAATCACTATAATTGCCCTGTTGTTGCGTATTATCCGGAGCTTTTACGTGCAAATAACAGCAAGCTGACAGAAAAGAATTTCATTACGCCGTATATGGATCTCAACCGGCAGAAAGGCGTTTATCTTTCACTGAGAGATGCGCTTGCATCATGGAAAATCCCTGCCGACACACTGAAAAATGCACTCAGACAGGCGTATGCCGCACAGATGCAGTACCGGATGCAGACCGCGCAGGAAGCACAGCGCGTGATCACCGAAGCCAGAGCTGCCGGAAGAAAGATCATCGTGCTTGCCGGCAGACCTTACCACATCGACAAAGAGATCAATCACGGCATCCATAAGCTCATCACAAGCCTCGGCATGGCGGTCGTCAGCGAGGATTCCGTTGCATCGCTCGCAATGGTCGGCAAGCTCGGCGTTCTCAATCAGTGGACGTATCATTCACGGCTCTACCGTGCGGCGAAATTCGTCAACGAGCAGCCGGATATGCAGCTTGTGCAGCTTGTTTCCTTCGGCTGCGGCATTGATGCCGTTACGACGGATGAGGTGCGTGCGATCCTCGAAAAGGGCGGCAAGCTCTATACACAGCTCAAGATCGACGAGATCAATAATCTCGGCGCTGCGAAGATCCGTCTGCGTTCGCTGATCGCGGCGATGGAAGAACAGCCTGCTCAGAAGAAGACACAGTCCGATGCGAATAAGCAGGCGCGTGTTCCCGTTACGGTCTGAGCAGGACGGTGGACACATGAAGGCAATTTGGACATGGCTCGGCGCGGCAGCCGGTCTGCTGACGGGCTGGGCGTTCTTTGAAAATACGCGGATGCTTTGCGTTCACCGATATACGGCAGAGATGCAGGGACTTCCGCGGATCGTTCAGATCTCTGATCTTCATAAACGGCAGTTCGGCGAAGATCAGAAACGGCTGATCCGCAGGGTCGCTGCCTGTAAGCCGGAATATATTCTGATCACAGGTGATCTGGTTTCCCGTACTTTTACGGATTTTACCGGAACTGAAAAGCTGCTACGGCGTCTTTGCAGCATTGCACCGGTGATCGTTTCAGAGGGAAATCATGAAACAGATTTTCCGCCCCGACAGTATGCAAAGCTGCGGGCGGCAGTATGCCGGAGCGGTGCCCGATATCTGAAAAATGAGTGCATCCGGATCGGGGATATCTCGGTCGCCGGACTCGCACTTTCATCTGAGTATTATCGCGGCGGCGGCAGATTCGGTTATTCCGGTGAAATAGAATGTACACCGGAAACCATGCACAGTATGCTCGGCGAATGTCCGGAACATACGCTGCTGCTCGCGCATAATCCGCTTTGTTTTCCGGTATATGCGGAATGGGGCGCAGAACTGACACTTTCCGGTCATGTGCATGGCGGTGCGGTGCGGCTTCCGCTGCTCGGCGGTCTGCTTTCGCCGGAACGAAAATTGTTCCCGAAATATGACAAAGGAAAATTCCGGATCGGTGCATCCGAAATGATCGTCAGCGGCGGACTCGGTAAGCTGCGGCTGTTTAATCCGCCGGAGATCTGCGTCATTACTTCGGAACGGCAGTGCGGCGGAAATCTGCACGATCAGACAGAATGAACTGCCGTACCGTCATATTATTCTGTATGTTTGCCGCGAAACCGGATACAATTTCTATGCGGCATGATACGGAAAACGCAGCTGTCACCGGCAGGCACGGTCTGCCGGAAGGAGCGTGACTTATGGAACACAGGAAATACCGGCATCTGTTCTCGACTGTTCTCGGGATGATGCTGCTCGGTTTGCTGACCGCTTTGTTCGGCACTGTCTGGGCGCACTTTTATGCAGATGTCATTATCGCACCGTTTTTTCGGCGCGGAAACTGGGTCGTTGTCCTGATCTATCTTGTGCTGACGCTGCTGGTGTTCAAAGCATATCGCTGTACGAAATTCGGATACCTGAAGCGCAGTGATCTGATCTATTATCAGCTCATCGGCATTACGATCGTCAATTTTATCACTTATTTCCAGATCAGCGTGATCGGACGGCACTTTATGCCGCTCTCGCCGATGATCCTGCTGACAGGTCTGGATTATGTGACGGTATTCAGCTGGGAACTGCTCGTCAGCGGATTATATTTCCGGCTGTTTCCGCCGCGCAGGCTCGTGATCGTATACGGTTCGGCGACGGCGGCGGAGCTTGTCATGAAAATGAGCGCAAGAGTCGATAAATATATGATCTGCGAAAGTATCGGCTGTGAGGTCGGGCTTCACGGGATCACAAAGCTGCTGAACGATTTCGAGGGCGTGATCCTCTGCGATGTGCCTGCCGAACTGCGCAACGATCTTCTGAAATACTGCTGCGGAAACCGTCTGCGTGTCTATATTGCGCCGAAAATTTCGGATATCCTGATACGCGGCGGCGATGAACTGCGGCTGTTCGATACGCCGCTGATCCTTTGCCGCAACGAAGGTCTGTCGCCGGAACAGCGGTTTGTCAAGCGCGGCTTCGATCTGCTGATCTCTGCCGTTTTATTGCTGCTGCTGACACCGGTCATGCTGATCTGTGCGGCGGCGGTCAAAATTGAGGACGGCGGACCTGTTTTTTATCGGCAGTGCCGCCTGACAAGGGACGGCAGGAAATTTGAAGTTTTGAAATTCCGCAGCATGATCCCGGATGCGGAAACCGACGGCAAGCCCGTTCTTGCTGCCGATCATGATAAACGCATTACAAAGACCGGCAGGGTATTGCGCAGATTCCGGCTCGATGAACTGCCGCAGCTTCTGAATATTCTGCGCGGCGAAATGTCACTTGTCGGGCCGCGTCCGGAACGTCCGGAACTGACTGAAGAATACACGAAGAAATATCCGGAATTTCCATACAGGCTTCAGGTAAAAGCCGGATTGACCGGTTATGCACAGGTAACCGGAACTTATGATACTGAGCCGATCGACAAGCTGAAAATGGATCTGATGTATATTGAACATTATTCGCTTCTGCTGGATATTCAGATCCTTCTGCTGACACTGAAAATCGCTTTGTTTCCGCCGGGAACAAATTCTGAGGAGTTTTCGGTTTATCATTCGGAAAGTAAGAAAGAGGAGTAATTTGCTATGCATAATCCGAATCAAGTTCTGACTGCGGTCATCATGGCAGGCGGTAAGGGGGAGCGATTCTGGCCGAAAAGCAGAATGCGCTGCCCGAAACAGTTTCTGTCCCTGACCGATGACGGCGAAACCATGCTGCAAAAGACCGTGAAACGGATCAGCGGACTGGTATCGCCGGAGCATATCTTTATCGTTACAAATGCCGAATACACGCAGCTCGTGCGGGAGCAGCTTCCGGATATCCCTGCGGAAAATCTGCTTGCAGAGCCTGCACCGCGCAATACTGCACCCTGCCTTGCACTGGCGGCGGCAGTGATCTCGAAACGCTGTGCGAATTCGACCATGATCGTTTTGCCGGCAGATCATCTGATCCGGCATGAGGAGATCTGTACGGATGTGCTTGCACGTTCGGCAGCTGCCGCAGAGGAAACAGATGCGCTCGTGACGATCGGCATTACACCGACTTATCCCGAGACCGGTTACGGATATATCGCATTTTCGCGTGCGGAGAATCTGCCGAACGGTGTCTATCAGACGGACAGCTTCAAGGAAAAGCCGGATATTGAAACAGCCCGCAGTTACGTCAATTCCGGTAATTATCTCTGGAACAGCGGTATGTTTGTCTGGAAAACCGATGTCTTTCTCAATGCGATGAAGCAGTATCTTCCGGAGGCGTATGAGATCGCTGCGGAGATACAGGCCGCCTGCGATACACCTGATTTTGATGCTGTTCTGCAAAAGCGTTTTCCGGATATGCCCTCGATCTCGGTCGATTTCGGCATTCTGGAGAAAGCAGAACGTATCTGCACGATCCCCGGCAGCTTCGGCTGGGATGATGTCGGAAGCTGGCCTGCATTGAGGCGCGTTGCAAAAACCGATACGAACGGCAATTACCGCGACGGTGATATCCTGACTGTCGGAACGAAAAACTGTGTTTTCTCCGGCGGCAAAAAGCTGATCGCCGCTGTCGGTCTGGAAAATATCGTGGTCGTGGATACGGAAGATGCTTTGCTCGTCTGCGATATGGATGCTGCGCAGAATATCAAAAAAATAACGGAAATGCTGCGGGAACAGGGCAGGGGAGAACTGCTCTGATCTTCAGCGGATAGTAAAACGGAGGATACGGCTATGGTTGAGCTTACCGGTGATCTGATTCTGGAGCAAATGCGCAGGGACTACGGACGCGCAGCCTGCGGAAAATTCGTCCTGCTGCTGATACCGGCAGCCGGAATGACTGCGTCTGCATTTATGCGCGGCTGGCTCGATCCGGTCACGATCGCATTGGGTGTTCTGACGGCTGCGGCACTGATCTTTTTCCTGATCGGACTGTATAAAGCGGTCTTTATTGAGAAGCATCCGCTGATCAAACAGTTTGGCAGCGCGATCGCATTGGCAGGATGTATCCGTGCAGGCGGTACTTTTGCGATCTGGCATACGCCGCCGTATCGGAAACATCAGCTGATCATTACAGAAGAATACATCGTGTGTCCGGAAAAAGTGCAGAGCTATCTTTCTCTCGAAAAGATCACGACTGTTCAGCGGAGACTGCTGAACGGTGCCGGATTCCTGAAAATTCTGCTGAAAACACGCAGTCTTTCGGCTGCAAAAGCACTCAGCATTTCCGGTAAGGATCGCCGCTATCAGAAACAGCATCCGCTGCCGGATACGGAGAAATTTGATCTGCTTTGTCTGGGAGATCTGAAAAAGCACCGCTATTTGTATTATGTTGCGGCGGCTGATTTCCATGATGTGCTTGCATTCCTGCGTGAATATCTGCCGGAGGCAAAGATCATGCCGGAGCATTCGATTTGAAAAAGGAGTAATCATTATTATGAAACACGCTTTGATTACCGGTATTACCGGTCAGGACGGTTCTTATCTTGCTGAGCTGCTGCTCGAAAAGGGCTATGAGGTCTATGGCATCTGGCGGCGCAAGAGCGTTGTCGATTACGGCAATATTGCGCATCTGAAAGATCAGATCCATCTGATCTATGCCGATATGACCGACCTCGTTTCCCTGATCTCCGCAATGCGCATTTCGCAGGCGGATGAGGTCTACAATCTCGCTGCACAGAGCTTTGTTGCGACAAGCTGGGAACAGCCGGTTGCAACTGCTGATATTGATGCGCTTGGTGTCACAAATCTGCTGGAAGCCATCCGTATCGTAAAGCCGGAATGCCGTTTCTATCAGGCTTCGACTTCGGAGATGTTCGGCAAGGTGCAGGAGATCCCGCAGAAGGAGACCACACCGTTCTATCCGCGCAGCCCGTATGGCGTTGCAAAGCTCTACGGCCACTGGATCACCAAGAATTACCGCGAGAGTTTCGGTCTGTTCACCTGCTCCGGTATCCTGTTCAACCATGAATCGGAACGCCGCGGCAAGGAATTTGTGACACGCAAGATCACTGATGCCGCCGCAAGGATTGCGCTCGGCAAGCAGGAATATGTGGAGCTGGGTAATCTTGATGCAAAGCGCGACTGGGGACATTCAAAGGATTATGTCCGCGCAATGTGGCTGATGCTCCAGCAGGATACACCGGATGATTATGTCGTAGCGACGGGCGAGACCCGTTCTGTCCGCGAATTTGCCGAGTGCGCGTTCCGTGCGGTCGGCATCGAGATCGAATGGCAGGGCGAAGGCGTGGATACCGTCGGCATCAACAAGAAAAACGGTCAGACCGTTGTAAAGGTCAATCCGAAATTCTACCGTCCGGCAGAAGTCGAACTGCTGCTTGGCGATCCGACAAAGGCGGAGAAAACTCTCGGCTGGAAGCGTGAGATCGCTTTTGATGAACTGGTCACACGCATGGCGCAGAATGATCTGGAACTGGTGAAAAATGAATCTGGCATTTGATGCAGCTCCTCTGATCGGAGATCATATCTCCGGTGTGGGGTGGTGCGAAGCGAATCTGACCGGTGCGCTGACGCGGCTGCATCCGGAACTGCAATATCGTTTTGAATATTTTACGCTGCGTTCGCCGGAAGAAAAAGTCCGGCGGATGCAGCCGTTTCTCCGTGAGAATACTGCGCTGCATCCGGCACGGTTTTCACCGCTTGTCTATCGTCTTGTGACAAATTTCGTGCCGCTGCCGTACTGCGCTTTTCACGGAAAATGGGCAGATATGACACATTTCTTCAATTATATCGTGCCGCCGTTCGTTCACGGGAAAACTGTTGTGACGGTACATGATATGGTGCTTCATGCCTATCCGGAAACGATGCACACGCGGACAAGACTTCTGCTGCAAACCGGTTTGAAGCGCTCGATGAAGCGTGCAGACCTGATTGTGACAGACAGCGAATTTTCGCGCAGGGAGATCATCAAATATTATCCGTTTGCTGCGGAAAAACTCCGTGTCGTTCCCTGCGGCGTTGACCGGACGCATTTTTATCCGGCATCTGAACAGGAAATTGCGAAGGTACGAAAGATATATCATCTGCCGGAACGGTATTTCCTGTATCTCGGAACGCTTGAACCGCGCAAAAATCTCGTTCGTCTGATCCGTGCCTATGCGCTGCTGCGCGAAAAATATCCGGATGCACCGGCATTGGTGCTGGCAGGCGGCAAGGGCTGGCAGTATGAGCAAATCTTTGAAGCATCCGCTGCGCCGGATGTGCGCGGGCATATCATTTTCCCGTCCTATATCCCGTCAGAGGATATGGCGGCGGTCTATTCGGGTGCTTTTGCTTTTGTATTTCCGTCGCTCTATGAGGGCTTTGGAATGCCGCCGCTGGAAGCAATGGCGTGCGGCTGTCCGGTTCTGACCTCGCAGGCGGCATCTCTGCCGGAAGCGGTCGGAAATGCGGCGCTGCTCTGCAATCCGATGAAGATCAAAGCAATCGCAAAGGGTATGGAGCTGCTGCTGACACGGGATGATCTGCGCAGTATGCTGATCGAACGCGGTTTTCGCCGCGCAGAGGAAATGAGCTGGGAAAACGCCGCAGAAACCTTGTATCAGGTCTACGGCGAATTATTCGATAAGAAGGACTGAGGATGGATGCGGCATGGCTGATCAGAATAACCGTCCGTGTCTGCTGATCGCAGGCAAGGCGTATGATCCGCATATCGGCGGTGTGGAGACTGTGATGCAGCAGACTGCGGAATATATGCGCAGATATGCAAAAACAAAAGTGCTGTGCTGCCGTGACGGATTCGGTTTGACGAAACGTGAAAAGGTCAATCATGTTCCCGTGACCTATGCAGGCAGTCTGGGAACAGCGGCATCCTGTCCGCTTTCTTTTTCTTTTATTGAAGAATTCCGGCGCAAGGTCATGCTGGCAGATACGGTCGAGCTGCATCTGCCGTTTCCGGTCGCTGATCTCGCATTGCTTTTGTCCGGCTATAAGGGGCGCGTGGTCGTTGCATGGCATAGCGATGTCGTGCGGCAGAAAACGATCCTGAAATTATATAAGCCGCTGATGAAATGGCTGCTGAAACGTGCGGATACGATCATCGTGGCAACGCAGGCACATATCGACAGTTCCCCGTATTTGCAGCCGTATCGTGAAAAATGCGTCATTGTGCCCTATGGCATTGAACCTGCGGATTATGAGCATAGACCGCATCTGTCACCGCTTTCGGCGGTGATGCATGATAAAACAGCAAAAAAAGTGCTGTTTACCGGACGGCTCGTATACTATAAAGGGGCGGATATCCTGCTGGAAGCATTTTCCGGTTTGCAGACAAATGCGGAATTGTTTTTTGCAGGGACAGGCGTTCTGGAAAATGAGCTGAAAGCGCGTGCTGAGGCACTCGGTATCGCAGAGCGCGTGCATTTTCTCGGCAGACGCATGACACCGGAGCTCCGCGATATGTTCGCGGAATGTGATCTGTTCGTATTGCCGTCCGTTGCAAACAGTGAGGCATTCGGTATCGTGCAGCTTGAGGCAATGGTCAACGGAAAGCCTGTCATCAATACATCGCTGCCGACCGGTGTGCCGCTCGTGAGTATTGACGGCGAGACCGGACTGACTGTTCCGCCGCAGGATGCTCCCGCACTGACGGCTGCGATGGAGAAACTCCTGACGGATGATGCGCTGCGTGAACAGTACGGCAGGGCGGCAAGAGAACGTGTTCTGCGCGAATTTTCACTGGAATCGGTCATGGAGAAAACACGGGCGGTTTTGTTCAACGGAAAATAAGGAGCATAACAGCATGAAGATACTGATAACCGGCGCGGCAGGTTTTGTCGGCGCTTATGCGATCCGGCAGCTTGCGGAAAAGGGATATGCTGTCCATGCCGCGATTTTGCCGCAGGAACAGCTCGCAAACGATTTGCAGAAACGGTGTACCGTTCATCATTTTGATCTGCTTGATGCGGATGCGGTGTCTGATCTGCTGCAAACCGTTCAGCCGGACGGTATTCTGCATCTGGCGGCGCAAAGCTCCGTTGCGGTATCATGGAAAAAGCCGCAGATGACCGCCGATCTCAATATCAGAGGAACGCTGAATCTGTTGGAAGCGGCAAGAAATCTGCCGCAGATGCCCCGTATTCTGCTGATCGGTTCGGCAGAGGAATACGGGAAATTACCCGAAAATGCCGAAGGTTTGCAGCTTGTCAGTGAAACAATGCCGCTGCATCCCGTGAATATTTATGCCGCGACAAAAGCCGCCGCAGAACAGCTTGCATCGGTGTATTTTTCTGCATACGGTTTGCCGGTGATCTGCGTCCGTGCTTTCAATCATTTCGGACCGGGGCAGCGGGAAATGTTCGTTGTATCAGATTTCTGCAAACAGGCGGCGGAAATCGAATACGGTCTGCGCGAACCGGTCATCCGGACAGGCAATCTTGATTCAAAGCGCGATTTTACGGATGTGCGTGATATTGTCCGTGCGTATGTGCTGCTGCTCGAATCGGGCAGAGCAGGGGAGATCTATAATGTCGGCAGCGGCAAAGTGACTGCGATCTCCGATATTCTGGAGATGATCCTGTCCTGCTGTGCCGTTCCGGTGCAGCATGAAATTGATCCGGAAAAACTGCGTCCGGCTGAAACATCCTGTCTTGCCGCAAATATCGGAAAACTGTGCGGAGATACCGGCTGGATGCCGGAGATCCCGACTGCGCAGACTGTTGCCGATACGCTTGCATACTGGCGGCAAATATTGAAGGAGCAATCAGAAGCATGATCCGAAAGCTGCATGAACTCTATCAATACCGCGAAATGATCGTGAGCCTTGTGCGAAAAGACCTGAAAGGACGCTATAAGGGCAGTGTTCTGGGATTCCTCTGGACATTCCTGAATCCGCTGCTGCAGCTCCTTGTCTATACGCTGGTATTTTCGGTCATCTTGAAAAGCGGCATTCCGAATTATTATCTGCATCTGTTCGTGGCACTTGTGCCGTGGATATTCTTTGCATCCTCGCTGACGACCGGTGCAAAGCTCGTGCTTGATCAGAAAAATATGATCAAGAAGATATATTTTCCGCGTGAAGTTCTGCCGGTCGCGTATACCGTCAGCAGTTTCTGCAATATGCTGTTTTCATTCATCATCATCTTTCTGGTGATCGGCGTGATGCGGCTCGGTATCAGCTTTTCCGCATTGCTCTGGCTGATCCCGGTCATGATGATACAGTTTGTACTTGTGCTTGGCATGAATCTGATCACCTCGGCTGTGACAGTCTATATCCGTGATCTGGAGCATATCATGGGTGTCGTCAGTATGGCGTGGATGTATCTTTCTCCGGTCGTTTACGGCATCGACTTCGTGCCGGAATCATGGCAGAAATGGTATCTGCTCAATCCGATGGCACCGCTTGTGCTGTCTTATCGGGATATTTTATATTATCAGCGTGCGCCGCATCTCCGGAATCTGGCGATCGCGGCAGGCATCAGTCTGCTGATCTTCTGCATCGGCTGTCTGGTCTTTGAAAAATTACAGCGGCGATTTGCCGAGGTGTTATAATGAATTCGTTTTTTCAGAAACTGCGGAAGTATCTGCCGCTGATCGCATTCTGTGCGGCGGCACTCTGGCTGTTTTACGAGATCTATCCGATCATTTTTGCAACGCATGACGATATGCGCAATTATACGCTTGTCCGCCGCGACGCGGTTCTGCGTGATGCGCTGCGTTCTGCAAAAACAGGCAGAATTTCACACCTCTGGAATCATTTTCTTCTGACACTGCCGTTTCGTGCAAATAAGGTATGGTTTTATAAACTGGTGCAGTATGCGGCGCTGCTTTTTGATATCTATGCAGGCTGGAAACTGCTCCGTGCGCATACCGACAGCCATTTTGCCGATCTGACAGCAATACTGGCGGTATCGTGGGCGAGTATATCCGGATATCACAATCTGCTGATCTCCTATGCACTCTGTCATCAGATACCGGTCGGCTTTTGTTTCCTCTCACTTTATCATTTCGGGAACAGGCTGAAATCGCACAGCCGAAAAGATACACTGCTGAGCTGTGTATATCTGCTGATCGCGGTCATGATCTATGAAGCCTTTGCGGCGATGCTTCTGCTGATGCTTGCATGGGCGCTCTGCAAACCGTCACGCGGAGAACTGTCATTCTGGCAATGGCTGCGGCAGGCAGGCAGACGGATCGTGCCGCAGCTGCTGACAGTCGGCGGATACTGCGTGGTCTATTTTGCATGGCAGGGGATCTATCCGCCTGCTTATAACGGCATTTCCATGAACCTGAGTGAGCCGTTTCTGAGTGTCTGCTCACTGCTGACATATTCGCTGTCATTCTTTCCGGTCTGGGAACTGCTGCGGCTCGCAAAGGAGCATCCCGTCACGCTGGCAGATTATTTTTCGCATCTGATGCATCCGGCAGCATGGATCACCGCAGGACTGACAACAACAGTTTTCTATCTCCTGCTCCCGCGTATCCGGATGAAAACGGAAAAGCTGCGGAATCTGCTGTTTCTTTCGGGTATCGGTATTTTTCTGCCGTGTATGCTGACAGCAGTCAGTGAAAAATATATGGCATGGACAAGACGCGGTACGGACGGGTATCTGCCGTCATTTTACAGTTTCCTGTTTCTGGTCGGATTTCTGCTGACGGGTGCGCTCCTGATCTGGCAGTCTGCCCCGAACGGAAACCGCCGGAAAACGGCGCGTGTGCTTTTGAGCATCGGCGTGTGTTTTGTGTGCCTGACGGCAAGCTCGGTAACGGATATGTGGCTGCCGTGTTTTCGGGAGCTTTCTCTGCGCTACCGCAATTTTGATTATGTTCTTTCACAGGAATTGCCGGAATATGATGCAGAATGGCAGTTCTGTGCGCCGGATAATCAGGGCATCCATCTGAGCCGCGGATATACAGAGGATTATCTGAAGATCTATAATCCGGAAGATATCGCTTATATCAGCGATCCGGCGGCGCTTGACAGCGAAAAACAAACGCTCTGTATGCGGATGCCGGTGAATTACGCCTATGCAGTCATCGGTGAAACAGACAGTTCGCTTCATGCAAATACGCTGTTTTTCCGGACACTTGTTCCGGAATCCTTCAATATTACCCTCTATGATACCGAGGGCAATTCGCTGAACTATACAAATGTGCGCAATGGCGATCAGCTTACTTTGCCGGACGGACAGTATTTTGATCTGTCAAAGCGCGTGGAGAATATATCGGCAGATGCAGGATAATTCCGCAGAATGCCATAAAAAGGGGGGCGGCACGTTGGCTGCAATCGAAATTCGGAATCTCACAAAATCCTTTCGCATCTACGCAGACCGCGGACAGTCGCTCAAGGAAAAACTGCTCTCTGCTGACCGCCGCCGCTATCAGACACGGAAGGTATTGGACGATATCTCGCTGACGGTCGAAGCCGGTGAAGCGATCGGTCTGGTCGGCAAAAACGGCTGCGGTAAATCCACACTGCTCAAACTGATGAGCCGGATTCTGTATCCGGACAGCGGCAGCGTGAAACTCAGCGGCAGAGTATCCTCGCTGATCGAGCTTGGCGCAGGGTTTCATCCGGATATGACCGGACGGGAAAATATTTATACCAATGCGTCCATCTTCGGACTGACACATCAGGAGATCGAGGAGCGGCTTGATGAGATCATTGCGTTTTCCGAGATGCAGGATTTCATTGATACGCCCGTTCGGACGTATTCTTCGGGTATGTATATGCGGCTTGCGTTTTCAGTTGCGATCCATGTCGGTGCGGATATTCTGCTCATAGATGAGATACTGGCGGTCGGAGATGCTGCATTTCAGGCAAAATGCTTTGAACGCTTGATGGAGATCAAGGCTGCCGGTACGACGATCGTGATCGTATCGCACAGTATGGCACAGCTTGAACGCATTTGTGACCGTACTGTCTGGATCGAGAACGGAAAGATCCGCATGGAAGGTGCGCCGAATGAGGTGCATCCGCTGTATCTGGAAGATATGGGCAAACGGCGGCAGCTCAGTCCGTCGGCGGCAGCAAAGCAGGAATCAGAAGAATCAGCAGATTCTCCTGCAAAATGGAAGGATATCTGTCTGCTCAATGAGCAGGGAGAACGCATCACAAAATTCCGCACAGGCGATACCGTCACTTTGCAGCTCACTTATGAAGCGGATGCTTCGCGTGCGGCAGAGGCACTTGTCGGGCTGGCACTTTACCGTGCGGATAAGGCACTTTGTTACGGCACAAATACGCAGCGCGAACGGATGCAGCCGATCAAGCTGCAAAATACAGGTGTGATCCGCTGCCGGTTTGCACCGATGAATCTGGTAGCAGGCACGTACTGGTTCGATGTCGGTCTGCGCAGGATGGATATGTTTGCTTATGATTATGCCGCACAGGCGGTGCGGTTTACGGTATATGATCCGATCGACGAAACGGGTGTTATCAGGCTCGATCACACATGGGACATCAAATAATCAGAGAATTCCGGTCAACGATGCGAAAGCGGAGGGATGATTCAATGGAACAGGATGTACTGGATAAAAAGCTTCGGGCAGTCAAAGCGGCAAAGGAGAGCTTTCAGGTTGCACCGCAGCCGTTCGGCAAACTGAAACTTGCAAAATGGCTCGGCAGAAAGCTGACATACTGGTATGTTGCACCGTTCGGTGAAAAGCAGAATCAGTTTAATGATGCTTCGGCAGAACTTCTGGAAGCATTGTATCAGCGCGTGCAGGAATTTGAAGGGGAGATCGCTGTCATTCGTGCGGAAAGCAGACAGCGGCTGTCCGATTTCAGAAAGGAAACCCGTCAGACATTGTCACGCGCTCATAATGAGGAACAGGATGCGATCAATGCCGTTTCGGATGATCTGGAGCGCAGTCTTTGCATTGCAGCGCCGGAAAGCCGCAGCGGTGTCGGTCAGCCGCCGCTGACAAAGCTTTCCGTTATCGGAACGGAAGCGCTGTTTCAATCCTTTCAGGCGGTTCAGAAAGCGCGGTCCAGTGCGGAAACGGAATCTGCACTCGAAAATCTCAGTGCCGATTACCGCAGACTGCTGACAGAATCTTTGGAACGGCTGACCGATCCCAAAACCATGAAGCCGATTGCGATCGTCTGTAATTCTTTCGGCAGCGGCACGCGCATGGAAGCGATCCGCAATGAGATCTGGGATCTCTATACGCTGCTGCGCGATTCCGGCAGACATCCGGTTTATATTGTGTCGATCGAAAAATCCGGTGATGAAACATCCGTCAGCGGCGATGTGCATTATGTGCCGGATGAATGCCTCGCAGACTGGATGAAGCAGTACGATCCGGCACTGCTCGTGTTCTGCGAAAGTACAACAGCGATTCTTACCGCCGGCAATCAGTGTATGCTGCTGCGTAATGCAGTTCTGCGTCTCAGCGGTCAGAATCCTGCGCAGGCACTCGGCGGCAGCAAAATGCAGGAACTTCTGCATCTCTGCGATTTCGGCGTGCAGCATTACTGCGTTGCATCGAATCGCGCCGCGGATATTATGGAACAGCACGGTTTCCGCCGTCCTGCCGTAATGTATCCCTATATCAATATGAAAAAGCCGATGTTCACGCGCAGACCGCGTCCGCTGGATCCTGAACATCTGACGGTCGGTTTTGCATCCTCTCCGATGGGAAAGGAACAGGCGGATGCAAGAGGCATTCCGGCGCTGTGTGAACTGGTTCAGCAGAATCCGGATATCCGTTTTCTGATCCTCTGGCGCGATGCGGAAACCGTATCGGTGCCGGAAGTGCTGCAAAATGCAGAAAATTGCGAGATCCGCATCGGCTCGTGCGATATGACTGCATTTTACGGGGAGATCGACTGCGTTCTGATCCCTTATGCAGAGGAGAATTATAATCACGCCTGTTCACTTTCGGCTGTCGAGGGAATGCTGCTCGGCATTCCGGCAGTTGCAACGCCGTGTGCCGGTGTATCGGAGCTGATCGAAAACTGCGGCATCGGATTGGTCGCAGAGGGTACGGATGCTGCCGCACTCGGAAAGGCACTGCGGAATCTGCCTGTGTATGCGGCTGCATTTCAGGAGCCGTGGCGGACAGAAAAACTGCGCGGTCTGCTTTCCGGCAAGGAATTTGTCCGCTATGTGGAAGAATGTATCACCGATGCAGTTCCGCAGGGCGTGCATACGCTGTATGAATGGGATCGGCAGCTCAAGCTGCGCAACCTGCATCTTATTAAAGGAAATGCACAGCTTCGTGCATACTATCAGCGGCAGGATGTCGCGGAAGATTATGATGATTCACGGTTCTCTGCCTATCCGCAGAATTGCTTTGATCTGATGGAACGGCAGAGCATTTCGGTACTGCTGGAGCATTTTCTGCGCGGCAGAAAAGATCCGAAACTGCTCGATCTTGCAAGCGGAACAGGCAGGATTTTGCGTGAACTGCTGCCCTTCGGAGATTGCACTTCCTGTGACGCTTCACCTGCGATGCTGGAGCAGCTTATGGCGCAGTACGGCGATGCAGATATCCGTCAGCTCGATATTCTTTCGGATGAGATCGAGGGACAGTATGATATTATCACGATCTTCCGGTTTATCCGGCATTATGAATACGGGACACGCAAAATGCTCTGGAATAAACTGCGCGGTCTGCTCAGTGAGAACGGGGTGCTGATGTTTGATGTGCCGAATGCACGCTTTGAGATCCCGCACAGGCAGAGCAACGGTTGGGGACAGTATCAGATCTATGATATTTTCTGGACGCGCAGTTCACTTGAAAAGGAACTTGCGGATAACGGTCTGCGGCTTGCGGCACTTGTCCCGATCGGACAGGGATTATATCCGATGCCTGCTGCATATCGCGGCGAGCCGATGACATGGACGGCGGCTGTTACCCGAATACCGGAATAAACTGTGATGCGTTCGCAATATATATTGAAAAGCGCGCAGATAAATGAATATTGACATTTTCGCAGCCATATATTATTCTGTCTGGATGCTGTGTGTGCAAGGCATCAATTATTGATATAAGGGGAACTGGAAATGAAAAATGTGATCATCATCGGCGGCGGCCCTGCCGGTCTGACTGCGGCGTATGAACTGCTCAGAGACGGCAGCGAAGAATACCGCGTTACGATCCTCGAAGAAAGCACGGTTCTGGGCGGTATTTCACGGACAGTCCGTTATCACGGCAACCGCATAGATATCGGCGGTCATTGTTTTTTCTCGAAGAATGATACTGTCGTGAAGTGGTGGAGCGATCTGATGTCGGTACAGGGCAAGCCTGCATTTGATGATCAGGTGCTGGGCAGAGAAAAGCCGCTTGTGAAAGACGGCCCCGATCCGCAGAAGGAAGATGACGTTATGCTCATCCGTGACAGCGTTTCCCGTATCTGCTGTAATAAATGTTTCTATGATTATCCGTTCAGCATGAATGTGAATACGATCAAAAACATGGGCTTCCTGACAACGGCGAAGGCTGTCTTCAGCTTCCTGAAATCAGCGATCTGCAAGCTGCCGGAAGATAATCTCGAAAACTTTTATATCAACCGTTTCGGCAAGGTGCTGTATTCGATGTTCTTAGAGGACTATACTGAAAAGCTCTGGGGCAGACATCCGCGTGAGATCTCTGCGGACTGGGGCAGTCAGCACGTCAGGGGACTGTCAGTCAGGGCGGCTGTCAAGGATATGTTCAGCGGACTGACCGGCAAAAAGAATAACGAAAATGCTGAAACAGCGCCGATCAAACAGTTCTGGTATCCGAAATACGGTCCGGGGCAGTTCTGGGAACTCGTCGGGAAAAAGATTCAGGAAAAGGGCGGCGAAATTCGTTTCGGACACGCCGTTCAGCGCATCAATACCGAAAACGGAAAAGTGACTTCGGTTGTCTGCAAGACCGCAGACGGCGAAACCGAGATCAGCGGCGATATCTTTATTTCCTCGATGCCGGTCAGAGATCTGGTCGGCGGTATGCAGGATGCCGATGCCGAAATTCAGCGTATTGCAGGCGGCCTGCAATACCGTGATCTCGTTACGGTCGGTCTGCTCGTCAAAAAGCTGAATCTGAAAAATCAGACGAACAAGCGCACGCTCGCAAATATCATTCCGGACTGCCGGCTCTATGTGGCGGATAAGGGTGCGAAGCTCAGCAGGATACAGATCTTCAATAATTGGTCGCCGTATATGGTCAAAAAGCCGGATGAGACTGTCTGGATCGGTTTGGAATATTTCTGCGATGAAGGCGATGATTTCTGGAATATGACCGATGAGGAGTGCATTGCATTTGCCGTCAAGGAGCTGCGGAAAATGGGCGTGATCGAAAAGGGTGTCTGCCTTGATGCGCACCGCGAAAAGGTCAGAAAAGCATATCCGCTTTATTATGATACTTACAGCGAATTGAATCAGATCGTCAAATTCCTTGACGGCTACGAAAATCTGTTCTGTGTCGGCAGAAACGGTCAGCACAAATACAATTATATGGATCATTCAATGCTGACCGCGATCAATGCGGCGGCAGCGATCAAGGCAGGCAGTACAGATAAGACGAGTATCTGGAACGCCAATACGGAAAATGAATAACCGCGAATATCAGAAGCGTAATTGTGAAAGATGCGCTGAGAAAACCGCCGCCTGCATTCTTGGTGCAGACGGCGGTCATTTATTTCTTTGATATTCTCGAATCATGATCCAAAAAAGGATGTTTTTTCTCTTGCTTAAAATGCACTCCCTGCACGGATCAATGACGCATTTGATCTTTCCGAGATAATACGGGCATTTCAGGCATTTTAAGCCGTGGAGCGGTATGCGCCGATCTGCCATTTTTTCACCCCCGATCATTCGGTTCTGTTCATTTTGCGACGTATTACTGATGCCAGACGCGGTACTTGAGTATTTCACCGTCAGATGTTGCGATGGATACTTCATATTCGTATTCCGGCGTTTTGAATTCGAGTTCGTAGACATAAGCACCGTTGCTGCGGTCGATCTTGGCTTTCGTATACTCAATTTCATCGCGGCCGGTCAGTTCTGCCATGCAGAGCGCTTTGTCGCGTGCGGCGAGCAGTCCGACTGCCTGCGTGATATCAGCTGAAACCGGATGCACGTCGATCGTATTGATACCGCCGGTCGCGGCATTCAGTTCGATCAGATATTGTGTACCGTCATCCACTGTGAATGCGATCAGATATGCACCGCCGTCGAGCTTGACCTTTGTGAATATGACCTGTGACAATTCAAGATCACCGATGCGGGAGAGCGCACGCGCTTTTGCCTGTGCGGCGGAGATGATATTTTCCGGCTCCTGCGAAGAAAGCTCCTCTGCGGTGTATTTCATCAGCATGGCATTCCGTGCATCCAGTTGTACGGAATACAGTGTGCCTTCTGCATCGAGCAGTTCAAATTTATAATATGCCGAATCGCTCTCTGCGGTACGCTTTTCTTTGAGAAACAGAACATCCTGCAAGCCAGTGCGGCTGAGTGCGGCTTGACGGATCTCATCTGCCGGCAGCCAGCCTGTTGTGTCCAGAATGATCTCTGCGTCATCGCTGCTGCTTGTGAGGATACTGCCGGAAACGGCATCCAGCGTATAATCGTACTGCATATCCTGACCGACTGTGAAATTCAGGACGTAAGAGGGCGGCGTTTCATTGGTTTTCAGCTTGGAACTCAGAAAACAGACTGAATCCGTATCTGCGCCGACATCCTTTGCTGCAATTTCCTGTGCCTTCCCGATGCTGATATATGTTGCAGAAAACAGCGAATCAACTTCTTCTGTATGCGGCGAATCGGTCTGTACAGACGGTTTGCGGAGCGGCAGATCAAGCCAGAACAGCAGTACAGTGAGTGTCAGGACGATCAGCAAAGCGATACCGAGTATGATGCCCCAAAGCGGAACAGATACTGTTTTGCCGGTCGTTTTTGCCGGTGCAGTGCTGTGAATGATCTCACGGACAGGGGTACTGTTTTCTTCGGAATCCTGCGCTTTTTTTGATTCAGCGATCCCTGCGAGAAACTGCTCGGTATCAGAATCGCTCCACGGGATCTGTTTTGCGGCAGCCTGCAGTTCTGCGAGTGCCGGCGGATCACCCTTCTGCATAAAGGTGATCTGCCGCAGTGCTTTTTCGGTTTTTCGTTCCAGCTCCGCGATGCTCAGATCAGCGGCGGCGGATACATCTTCGGGGGAAATGCCGCTGACAGCAAGTGCAAGCGCACGCCTGCTTCCTGCGGGCAGTTTCAGGATCGGCATCAGAACTTCATCCAGCGGAATATCCGGCTGTGTGATGCGCTCCGGTGTACGTGTCCGGCAGATGCGGATGAGCTGTCGGACTGCATTCGTTTCCCATGATTCGGGAGATGTGCGCAGTGCAGCAGCGATCGCTTCCGTTACGGTACTGCGGCCGTCTGCGGATGAACCCAGACAGAGTGCGGCTGTCGGATATAATACTTTCGCACATTGAAGCAATGCCTGCTCGGAGACCATATTCACTCCCCCTTTCATCAGTTTGAAAACGCTTGGTATTATGTGTTTATTATAGCGGAAAAGTGCTGATATGTCAAGTGAAAACAGAAACACAGTGCAGGATCATGAACTGCACTGTGTTTTTTCAGAGCCGGATGCGTATTTCACCGGTAGAACGCCATTGCTCCGTACCGTCCGGATAGCGGACAAGCAAACGCAGATCATCATCTGCCGCCAGTGCGACCGCCTGCTGTTCGATTCCGTTTTCGCAGACAGTGACCGCTTTTCCGAGCATACAAAGCCGCTCACGGTATCCGGAAAGATAGTGCTTTTCCGGCAGTCTGCGGTATTCGCGTATCAGCGCGGAAATCAATGCAGCGGCACAGTCTGTGAATGCAGTTTCTGCGTTCGTACCGGAAGGATATAATGCACCTGCGATCTGCTGTAATTCCGGCGGAAATCCCTGCGCAGGCGGAAGCAGATTGATCCCGATGCCGAGAATGACGTAATCCAGTGTATCTGCATCCGAAAATTGCGATTCTGCTAGTATTCCGCATATTTTCTTTCCGTTCAGAAGAAGATCGTTCACCCATTTGATCTGCACATTCTGACCGGAACAATGTTCGATCGCTTCAGCTGCCGCGACAGCCGCCATCGGTGTGACAGCAAGTGCGGCGGCAGGCGCAGACTGCGGTTTCAGCAGGATACTGAGATACAGACCGGTCTGCGGCGGCGAAAAGAACTGTCTGCCCTGTCTGCCTTTTCCGGCGGTCTGTGATCTTGCGGCATAAACGGTATATTCCGGCGCACCGTCTGCGGCGGCATTTCGCAGCAGGTCATTGGTCGATGTTACCGTATCAAATACGCGCAGACGGATATCCGGCAGATCGGCATTCAGCCGCGAAAGGATGCGGCTTGCGGTTTGTATATCTTCCATGAGATTCTCCTGAAAAGCGGGATTCCGCATGACGGAACCCCGCTTGTTTATCGTTCTTTTTTATAGTCGCGGTGGTGTGTAATGATATGCATATCGGCTTTGCGCAGTTCCGCAGATACAAGCTCTGCAAAGGTCACAGAACGGTGCTGACCGCCCGTGCAGCCGAATCCGACCACAAGCTGCGGTCTGCCCTCACGAATATACAGCGGCACGAGAAATTTCAGCATATTGACAACTCTTTCAAAGTATTCCGCTGATTCCGGCGCGTCCATGACATAATCCTGTACGCACTTCTCAACGCCCGTATGCTTCCGCAATTCTTCGACATAGTAGGGATTCGGCAGACAGCGCATATCAAATACGAGGTCAGCTTCCAGCGGTGCGCCGTATTTGAATCCGAAACTGAGGATCTGAATCGGCATCGCATCTGTGACACGCTGCAAAAAATGCGTTTTGACCTGTTCTTTGAGCTGTGCGGCGGTGATCAGTGAGGAATCCAGCGGATAATCGGCAGTTGCGCGCAGCACCTGCAATTCATCATGCTCAAAACGGATCGCCTTTTCGAGGTCGCCCTCAAATTTCCGCGTGGCGATCGGATGACTTCTGCGCTGTGTCCGCAGGCGCTTCATCAGAACATCCTCGGCGGCTTCGATGCACAGCATTGTGAATTTGATATCCTGATGATACTTGTCCTGCATGGCGCGGAAGGCTTCGGCAAGTTCGGAATACCGGTGACAGGAGCGCAGGTCGATCACGGCGGCAGTTCTGGAATATCTGCCGCCTTTTTCAAGACAATGCCTGAGATACGGTTCCAGCATGGCAAGCGGTAAGTTATCCACTGCGTAGAATCCGATATCCTCTAATGCATCGAGTGCGCTTGTTTTTCCGGCACCGGCCATGCCGGTTATCAGTACAAATTCCATCATCTTTCTTATATTCCTTTTCGTTTATGGTTTTTGCTTGAGCGGGATACTGTTATTTTGCAGCAGAGCGATCAGTTCCGCTTTTGTACCCTCGGTATATCCGTTATCGTGCAGAACCATGAATTTGATCTGGTGATCTGTCCGGAGCCAAAGATACAGGCTGCCGTTTTGCTCTGTATAGCCTTCCAGCAGATTGAGCGCATAATGCGATTCCGTGTCTGTGCCGACCGTAGAACGGTATGATGTGATCGTATCGCCGTCAAACGCTGTCCTTATCATCATGCCGAATGTCGTATTCCATGCCTTTGAATGCATGGTGCGCCACAGTACAATTTTCTTTCCGAAAACCAGAAGAATCAGACAAACGATACCAATGGCGGCATAGAAAATAGCATAGAAATAAGTATTTGTCGGTATTGCAGCATGATATAACTTTGCACTGCATATCGCCCAAACCAAGAGACCGGTAAATATGAGCATTACGATGCATAAGATCCACCCGATCGCCTTGCTGATCTTTCTGCGCGCTGTTCTCTCATTCAAGTCGATCATACACTGTACCAGAAATTCGGAATCCTCCTCTGAGATGACGGTTTCATTGACGATCATTGTACTTCCTCCGTTTATCTGACATCATAATAAAAACGATCTGCGGCGGCTCTGTCCGTTCCGGTGAAGATCGCCTTTGTCAGTTTGCGGTCTTTCAGCAGATACCAGTCACCGAACTGATCGAATTTTCGCGCAGATGTGTATATTTTTGACTTTTTGAGCGTGCCGTATTTTTTGCCGGACTGTTCGCCGTATTTTTTCAGCCGCTTGGCAAAATCAAGATCTTCCAGACTGACAAGCGATTCATCGAATCCGCCGACAGCATCAAAGTCCTTCTTCCTGCACCAGAATACTGCGCCGGAAAGCATGGCTTTGCTCCGGATGATCTCCGGCAGCATCAACAGCAGAACATAGAATGTGGAAACTGCGATGCCGAGCGATGCACGGTCAAAAATCGGCATTGCACCGCCGCCGATGTATTTGCCGCTGCCGAGCAGCGAACGAATTTCACAGAATGTCTGCGGTGCAATATATGTATCTGCATCGACTGTCACGAGGATTTTGCCGTTTGCGGCTTTTGCGCCTGCGTTGCGGATACTTGCGATGCATCTATCCTGATTCTCAATGACAGATGCACCGTATTTTGCAGCAATTTCTGCGGTACGGTCGGTGCAGCGATTCGCAATGACAATGATCTGTACGCGGTTCGGTGCAGCCTGCTTTTCGGCTGCGCGGATTGCTTTCAGGCATTTCCCGATATACTGTTCTTCATTGTGCGCCGGCACTATGACAGAAAACAAATTGCTTTTCTGCATTATGATTCTCCCAGAATTTCGGGCTCAAGTTCGAGGATATATCCGGTCTGTGCCTGGACGGTTTCCTGCACATGACGGCAGACTGCCATGACATCGTCAAAGGTTGCGCCGCCGCGGTTGATGACAAAGCCTGCGTGCTTTTCGCTGACCTGTGCGCCGCCTGCGGTATAGCCTTTCAGTCCGCATTCGTCGATCAGCTTGGATGCAAAGCTGCCGGCAGGACGCTTGAATGTACTGCCTGCACTCGGAAATTCAAGCGGCTGCTTGGATTTTCTTCTTCCAAGAAGATCCTGCATTTTTGCACGGATCGCATCCTGTTCGCCGGATGTCAGTCGGACCGATGCTTTCAGGATCAGCCACGGCTGTTCCATGAAAATGCTGTGCCGGTAGCCGAGTTCAAGTTCAGCGGCATTCAGTGTCCGGATATTTCCCGCTTCATCGAGAATGGTCACGCTTTCGATGACCTGTGAAAATTCTCCATCATAAGCGCCTGCATTCATGAATACCGCGCCGCCGACCGAACCGGGGATACCGTATGCAAATTCAAGTCCCGTGAGGGAGTGATCGAGTGCGAACAGACAGAGATTTTTCAGGGATTCGCCTGCACCGCAGGTCACAATGCCGTCTTGTTCCGTAATTTCAGATGCAAGTTCGCCGCCGAGTTTCAGGACAACGCCCCGATATCCCTGATCGGGAACAAGCAGATTGCTGCCGCGGCCGATGAGTGCAAAGGGTATCTTATTTTCACGCAGATATGCGGTCACTGTCCGGCAGGCATCTGCATCGGGCAGCGTGACAAGCGCATCACACGCACCGCCGATCTTGAAAGTCGTAAGCTCCGAGAGCCGGACAGCAGGTGTGAACTCTGCTCCGGCATTCCGGCAGACAGCCGCAAGCTGTTCTGTATCTATCATAAAATGTATCTCCTTTTTTGTTTATGATGATTCCTTCAAAATCGGTTTTTCATTGGAATCAAAGGAAATCTGACGCTTTCTGCGCACCATGTCCATAAGGCGGTCAGCATCGAGATTGACGATCAGATGACGCGGAAAATCCAGATCATGCAGGAGTTGTGCGGCGATCGGTGTTTTGCCGATCAGTCCTGCATAGTGTGAATCGGTATTCAGCACAATGGGTATTTCATATTTTTTGCAGAGCGCATAGACGATCTTTGCATTTCCCAGCGCACCGCTTTTCCATTTCAGCGAGCTTTCATTCAATTCAACGAGCTTTCCGGCTTCCTTGAACAGCTTCAGCACCGGTTCATGTTCAAAAGGAAACATCGCAGTTGTGGGGTGTCCGATCATATCCACAAGCGGATTCTCACAGATCTTCCGGTATCCCTGCGAAACAAGTTCCGGTGAACGCTCAAACTGCACACACGCTGTGTGATAAGATGCGATCACCCATTCGCAGAAGGAGAGTTCTTTCGCATCCATATCCAGTGTGCCGTTTTCGTCAATGATATTTGCTTCTACGCCGTAGAGCATTTTTACGCCGCCGATCTCACGCGGCAGTACTTTATAATTATGGAAATGCCAGATATGCGGAGAATCGGGAGATGCAGGGCCGTGATCGGTAATGGCAAGCAGATCAAGACCGGCCGCTTTTGCGGCGGCGGCGTTTTCATCTATGGTTGAATAACCGTGCGTCGATGCAACGGTATGCGTGTGCATATCCGCACGGATTTGCAGTATATCCGTCATACAGTGCCTCAAAATTCATCGAAATCTTTGATGATTTCCTCTCCCTGCATGGATTCCAGACCGAGATTATGCAGGAGTTCTTCCGTTGCATTGTAGCCCATTTTCTTCTGACGGCTGTTCATTGCAGCGACTTCCATGATAACGGCAGTATTTCTGCCGGGCTTGACAGGAATTGTCATGGACGGGATCTTGACACCGAGGATATTCACATACTGTTCATCGACACCCATGCGGTCGTATGTTTTCGCGGAATCCCACGGTTCCAGTTCGATGATCATATCAATTTCCTGCTGGAGCTTGACAGCGCCCATACCGAACAGTCTGCGGACATTGATGATGCCGATGCCGCGAAGTTCGAGGAAATGACGGATGTTTTCAGGCGATGTGCCGACAAGATTCGTATTGGAAACCTTGCGCAGTTCAACGGCATCATCGGCAACCAGACGGTGACCGCGCTTGACAAGCTCGATCGCACATTCGGATTTACCGACGCCGCTTTCACCTGTGATAAAGATACCTTCGCCGTAGATTTCAATGAGAACGCCGTGTCTTGTGACACGCGGTGCAAGATGCAGATTGAGGAAAGAAAGCAGATTCGAGGTGAAATGAGAGGTCGATTCCGAGGTGCGCAGTACCGGTACGCTGTATTTCTGTGCAAGTGTGAGGATCTCTGCAAAGCAGGGGAGTCCGCGGCTCAGGCACAGGCATTTGATATGTTCTGCGAACAGTGCATCGAGATGCGCTGCGCGTTCTTTTTCTTCAAGCGTTGAGAGATAGGCAAATTCCATTTTGCCGATGATCTGGATGCGTTCCGGGTTGAAATACTCATAAAAGCCCATGAGCTGTAAGCCGGGGCGCGTGATATCGTTCTCAGAAACGAGGATATCCTCCGGATTTCCCGGACAGTAGAGTACCTCCAGCCGGAATTCGTCAATGATCTGTTTCAGGGTTACGGTAAATCGTTCCGCCATGATAAAAGCCTCCTTTTATGTTATGGGATGTTCTTTTATATTATACCACATTTTTACAGAAAATGCAAGTGCGCTGTGCAGTATGCACAAATAAAAAGTCTCCGCACAAGGCGAAGACTTTTTGATATGATGTTATTACATTGCGCTGTTTTCCGGAGAAGTCTCTGTTTCGGCAGCGTCTGTTTCAGCAGGTGCTTCTTCGGTCACATCGCCGGTTTCTGCATTATCAGTGTTGTCAGCATTTTCTGTTTCACCGAATACGATCGGCATGGAATTGCCGTCTTTGTCGTAGAAGGTGAGATTGTCGATATAGATATCCACATCATTGCTCTGCCCCCAGCGCATAAAGACAAGCGTTGTGCCAGCATCATCTGCCGCATAGCCGTTTGTCGGGAGCAGTGCAGGGACATCCGTTTCACAGCGCCATGTGCCTTCGGAATGCTCCCAGTCCTGATAATTGAATTCATAGTGCGTTGCCCAGTCATTCTGGATGAGATTGCCTTCCTCATCCTTGCGCTTTTCCGAGGCAAGGTTTCCGGCGAGTGCGCCGAGGAAGTTTCCGACAACGAGCGATTCCGTGCCGTCATCATTCTGCCACATCTCATTTGCAAGGCAGGTGAGGTCAACGCTGATATGCCCGATATTGCCGACATTTTCCAGACCGAGCATCTCCGGCAGATTGAAAACAAGCTTGACAACGCCGTAATCTGCGGCAGGATCATCGCGCAGTGCATGGACTTTCAGCTTCATATCACCGTCGAGATCCACGACCGACAATTCCACATCGCCTTCATCGCCGCCGCCGTTCATTTGATGACAGGTATAGAACGCGCCGTCATCAAAGGTGATCGCATTTGCGTCGATCGGTCCGCAGTCTCTCGGCAGCGGATCGGACACAGAAGATTCTTCTTCGCTGCTTTCTTCGGATGACTCCGCGGCAGATGTTTCCGGTGCAGAGGTCTCAGCGGCAGAGGAACTGTCAGCGGTATCCTTTCCGCACGAAACGAGCGCACTGAGCATTGCCAAAGCGGAGAGCATGGCAAGCATTTTTTTCATGTTTCTTTCCTCCGTATCAATCAGATACATTATAACGAAAGCCCCCTACATATTGCAGAGGGCATTCGTAATTTTCAATGAAACTGCGTTTTTGCGCGTAATATCAAATCAGTGCTTCTTGCGTGCGACAAATGCAGCAGCAGATGCAAGACCGAGTGCTGCAACAGCAATACCGACACCGGCATCGCCTGTCTTAGCGGAAGTTGTGGTCTTTGCAGCAGTTGTGGATGTAACAGCAGCCGTAGCCTTTGTTGCAGTTGTTTCGACTTTCTGCAGCTCATTGCCGTCTTTGTCAAGCAGCTTGACAGAATCAAGATTCAAAGTTGCATCATTGCCCTCAGAAACCGGCTCAACCCAACGGAGTTCGACTGCAAGACCGTCTTTGACAGTACCTGCAAGGCTGTCGGATGTTGCCCATTCTGCGGTAAGCTCGCCGGATTCCTCTGTGGATTCAAACTCGACCTGAATTGCCTCGCCGCTGTTGTTATTGAATACGAAGCAGCCGGTAACCTTTGTGGAATTTGCGGAGACTTCTGCAACGATCTTATCCAGCTTGGAAAGATCAAGACCATCGACCGGGATCGTGTAGGTTTCTTTATCCTTCTCATTGCCGGTTTTCTTCAATACTTCTGCCGAAGCGGAAAAAGCCATAGCGGAAACTGCGATTGCACTTGCAGCCAGTGCTGCGACAAGAGACTTGATCTTCATGATTACGTATCCTCCATCATTACATTATGCTGCTGACGGCAGCACATTCTTTTCGTTTATTATAACATTTTTGGACGGGAAAAGTCTATTCACCGAAATAACAAATATGTTGAAAAAGAGATGCTTGTTATTCGACATACTATACAAAAATCGCGGCTGTGCCATGCAATCAGGCAGATGGCGCAGAATGTTCTTCAAATATTGCGATCACTTCGCGCATCAGATCAACGGAAAGCTCATTCTTTTGCAGGCGTACAGCGACATAATAAGGCGCGGTTTTATCATTGAAAGCAATGCGGTCATAATATTTGACCATAAGTGCCTGAAGCTGTTGTGCGTTCGGCTTTGTGACGAAGAAGAACAGTGCGCCGCGTTTCTGGGAGATCTCCGTAATGCCGAGTCTTCCGGCAGTATTGCGCAGCAGAGATGCACCGATCAGATTGAGCAGGCTTTTCGGCGGATCACCGAAACGGTCGATCAGTTCGTCAATGAGATCAGTCTGATCGTCTGCTGTTTCGACAAGTGCGATCCTGCGGTAGATCTCCAGACGCGAGGTCATGCTGACGATATAATCTTCAGGGATATGTGCCTCGACCTGAATATCAACGGTACAGGCAGGCGGTTTGACCGGTTCGCCCTTTTCCTCTGCGATCGCTTCATTGAGCATTTTCAGGTACATTTCATAGCCGACCTGTTCCATTTGTCCGTGCTGCTGACCGCCGAGAATGCTGCCTGCACCGCGGATCTCAAGATCACGCATTGCGATGCGGAAACCGCTGCCGAACTGTGTGAATTCGCGCATGGCATTCAGCCGCTTTTCTGCGACTTCTGTCAGCGAACGGTTCTTCTGATAGGTGAAATATGCATAAGCACGGCGGTTGGAGCGGCCGACTCTGCCTCTGAGCTGATAAAGCTGTGACAGTCCGAAACGGTCTGCCTGTTCGAGAATGAGCGTATTGACATTCGGAACATCAACGCCGGTCTCGATGATCGTTGTGCAGACGAGGATATCAATTTCATGTTCAACGAGCCTGTTCCAGACTTCGCTGATCTCCAGTTCGGACATTTTGCCGTGTGCATAGCCGATGCGTGCATCGGGGAGCATATCCTGCAATTTTCCGGCGCATTGCAGGATCGTTTCGACACGGTTATGAATATAGTATACCTGTCCGCCGCGTTTCAGTTCGCGCTGAATTGCCTGTACGATCAGTCCTGCATCATATTCCAGAACAAAGCTCTGCACGGGATATCTGTCCTGCGGCGGTTCTTCGATCACGCTCATATCACGGATGCCGGAGAGCGCCATATTCAGTGTGCGCGGGATCGGTGTTGCGGAGAGCGTCAGAATGTCGATGCCGTGAAATGCTTCCTTGAAGCGTTCTTTATGCGCGACACCGAATCGCTGTTCCTCGTCGATGATCGCAAGACCGAGCGCTGCAAATTTCACATCTTTGGAAAGCAGTCTGTGCGTACCGATCAGCAGGTCGATCGTACCGTTTGCGGTTTTTTTGAGGATCTCCGTCTGCTGCTTGGACGTGCGGAAACGGGAGAGCAGTTCAATATTGATCGGTGCGGCTTCAAAACGCCGGAGTGCAGTTTCGTAGTGCTGATGTGCAAGCACCGTTGTCGGCGCGAGAATGACGCACTGTTTGCCGGAGAGGACGCATTTGAGCGCCGCACGGAAGGCGACTTCTGTTTTGCCGAAGCCGACATCGCCGCAGAGCAGACGATCCATCGGACGTTCGCGTTCCATATCTCTTTTGATCTCCTCGATACTGCGGAGCTGATCGGCTGTTTCGATATACGGGAAGCGCCCCTCAAAATCGCGCTGTATCTCATCATCCGGCTCGAAGCGGAAGCCGACTGCCTTTTCACGGGCGGCATAGAGCCGGATCAGCTGCGCTGCCATGTCCTTGACTGCCTTTTTGACGGTGGTACGTGTTTTCTGCCATTCCTGCGAGCCAAGTTTATTGAGTTTTACGGCAACATCATCCTTGCCGCCGATATAGCGTGAAACAAGATCAAGCTGTGTGACAGGGACGAACAGTTCATCGCCGCCGAGGTATTCGATCGTGATATAATCCTTGGTGATGCCTTCCATATCGAGCTTTTTGATGCCCTTGAACCGTCCGATGCCGTGTGCCGCATGAACCACGACATCACCCTCGGAAATCTCAGAAAGAGCGCGGATCTCCTGTCCTTTTTTGAAACGGCGCTTTTTAAGAACGGTACTCTGCGCCTTGCTTTGCGCGATGCAGGCATACTTAATGGACGGATATTCAAATCCGGCAGACAGTCCGCTTCGCATCAGCAGGACTTTTCCGGGTTCGGCAGGTGTATCATTATCTGCGATTGCGCAGTTGATACCGCTTTCCTGAAGATCCTGCATGAGGATCGGCAGTGTTTTTTCTGTTCCGCCGCAGACCATGACGCAGTAATTCCGCTTGCAGAGTTCCGTCAGATCATCCGTGAGAATGCGCGTGCTGCCGCCCCACGGAGCGTTCTGTGTTGCTTCAACGGAGAGCATTTTCTGGAAATTGAAGCTGCTTGTACTGTTGAGAAATGCATTCATGCAGATCAGCGGATGCGCTTTTGCAGCGGTCAGCACGCTGTTTGCATCGAGATAATATTCCGCAAGCTGCCGGCAGATCTTGCCGTCTTCCAGCATCAGCTTGACATCTTCATGATAACGTGACTGCAAGCCTTGAAGTACATCAAGGAGCGAACCGGTTTCGCAGAGAACGATACTGCCGCTGAAATAATCGAACAGTGTCGCCTGTTCCGGATAGATCAGCGGAAAATACAGGTCGATATTGAGCAGGGGAATGCCGCTTTCCAGTTTCTCTGCGTCAGCGCTGAGCTGTTCTTTCAGTTCGGCGGCGTGTTTGCCGCGAACGAGCTTTGCAGTCTGCCGGATACGTTCCGCGAGAAATGCAGGATCGGGCAGCGCTTCAACAGCAGGGATCAGTGCGGCTTCATCCATGACATCGGTGCGGCGCTGTGTTTCCGGCTCGAACCATGCCATACAGTCGATCTCATCTCCCCATAATTCGGCACGCAGCGGCAGCGGATTCTGCGGTGAGAAAATGTCAATGATCGAGCCGCGGACAGAATATTGTCCGGGTGCATCGACCTGCTCACAGCGCAGATAACCGAGTGTGGTGAGTGCCTCAGTGAGCTGCTCTCTGTCGATGCTCTCACCGATCTTGATATGCAGTGTGCGTGTTTCGAGAATATCTTTCGGGAGCGTATACTGCATAACGGCTTCGGCAGAGGCGGCAAGCACACGGCATTCGCCATTGCAGAGCGCAGACAGCGCACTCAGCCGCAAATGTTCGTATTCACGGGAAATTCCGGCTGCTTCGAGAAAATTCAGCTCTTTGGCAGGATAGGGATAGGCGATGCGGCAGCCTGCCATGAAATTGATATCCTCACAGAGCTGCCGGACAGCAGATTCATCCGGCAGAACGGCGAGAACCGGCTGCTCCAGAGAGAGCGTGAACAAAATTTGTGCCTTATGGATCTGTGAAACACCGGTCAGCGAAACAGGGGAGATATCCTTTGCGCGTGCGGTGCGGAGTTCCTTCATGACGGGCAGCTGCGCGGCTGCTTCAGTAAAGAATCGCATAAATCTGTTCTCCTTATATCAGAATGCAAAGCGTTTCAGGGGATATCCGGACGGATACCCCCTGCGTCAGTATTCAATTATTTCTTTTTGACAGATTCCGGCGAAAATTCGTCTGTATCATCAAATTTGTACTTGTATTTTTTCGCAAATTTTGCAGCCTGCGAATCCTTTTCGCCGTAGATCGTTCCTTTGAAAGTATCCTCATTGCTGCTGTTTTTCTTATTGCTGAATGTTGATGTATCCGCATAGATCGTGCATTCCGGATTCGGGATGACCACTGCCTTGAGCTTCGGACAATCATAAAACGCACATTTTCCGATCGACTGTACGCTTTCGGGCAGGACAACTGCCGTCAGCTGATCGCAGGCATGGAAAGCGTAGTCGCAGACGGATACAACGTGATCGGGCACAATGATCTCACCGGAGCAGCGTTTGCCTGTGTCATAGAGTCTGCCGTTGAAAATGATGAGATCACGGTGAAAGAGCAGGCCTTCGTACCACGGTGTCAGAGAAAAAGCGCTGTCTCCGATCGTGTCAATGCCTGACGGAACGGTCAGCGTTGTCAGGCTGGAACACATGGCAAATGCTCTTTGTCCGATGTGCATGACGCTTTCGGGTATCACGACTTCATGAAGATTTTTGCAGCCGTAGAAGGCGTACTCGCCGATCTCATGGATGCCTTCCGGAATCGTGACCTTTGAGAGCGTATAGCAGCAATAAAATGCGCTTGATTTGTCCGCTTCAAATCGGTTGGTATCAGAAAACTCAACGGATACGATCCTGGTGACGGGCAGTCCGCTGATGGTTTCCGGAATCACAAGCTCCTCTGCCTGAAAATTGGATGCATGACCGGTGATCTCGGCGTGCTCCTGATAGAGCGCATAGCAGATACCCTCATCGGTCGTTCCGCTGCGGACGAGCTTTGTGTCCTTCGGGAACGGATCGGGCTGCGGCTCTTTTACGGTTTGAGAGAGATAAAGACCGTCCTCATAGGTCGCCTTGCCGAATTCATCTTCCTCTGCCGGTTCGATGCCGAGCCAAAGTCCGGCAGTGCTGCTTTCATCGCCGCCTGTACTGCCTGTGCATCCGGTCAGCAGAATACAGAAAACTGCCAGAACTGCGGCGATCGGTTTCAGGTGCATTCTTTGTCCCCCTCATTCTGCTGTCCGGCAGCATCCGGCTGCGGCGTTTTGGATTTTTTCTGTTTTCCTGTGTTAAAGCGGTTCATGGCGAGATCGGTTTTTCCTTCCAGCATGAGTGACAGTGCGCCGCTGACGGTTTTTGCGGTTTCTGCGAGCGTATCGCGTTCAGCCGGAGAAAATGCCGACAGCACCCAGTCTGCGAGATCGTAGTCCGGATGCGGTTTCTGTCCGATGCCGACACGGATTCTGGGGAATGTATCCGCACCGGAAAGATAAATGATATTTTTCATGCCGTTGTGACCGCCGTCACTGCCTTTTTTGCGGATGCGCAGTTCACCGACACCGAGATTGATATCATCATATATGATAATGGTACGCTCCGGCGGAATTTGATAGAACTGCATGGCTTCTGTAACAGCCTGTCCGCTGAGATTCATAAAAGTATCCGGCTTCATCAGCAGGCAGCGGATGCCGCCGCATTCCGCCATTGCGGTATTCGCCTTGAACTGATGCTTGCCGAATTTCGCGCCGCACTGTTCTGCAAAGGCATCTATCATCATGAAGCCTGCATTGTGGCGCGTATTCTGATATTTTTCACCGATATTGCCCAGTCCTGCGATGATATATTCTGGCGGACCTGTGACAGCCGGTGCATTGGATTCGATTTGCTTGAAAAGGTCAAAAATGCTCACGGTATCTGCTTCCTTTTATTTTGGAATTACTTTGCATACACTGCTTTGATGCAGGCATTGTCCGGATCGCTTCTCTGACGATTTCCGGATCGCAGTTTTCATAGTCATTTGCTTTCTGTCTGACCGCATCCGGCAGCACCGGCTGAAAGCAGCAGACAAAGAAAGGAAACTGTCAGTTCCTTTGATATGCTTTTCATAATTGAATCTTCCTGATCTCGTGCTTTTCAAACCATGTCAGCTCCGTAAAGCCGACAGCACGCGCCATATCTTCGAGCAGATCAAGCCCGAAGCCGAGAAATTTTGTATCATGTGCATCCGTGCTGATCGTGAGATTTCTGCCGCCGAGATCATAATACCGCCGGATGATCGCAAGGTCGGGATCAATATAGGGCTGTGGCTTGCGCAGTCCGGAGCCGTTCAGCTCGATCGCTTTATTCTTGCGGATAACGGTCATAAGGATCTCGTCGATCAGTTCTCTGTGCGGTGTCAGGTCATAGGCTCTGCGGTCGGGCAGATAGCGCAGACCGTAGGTCAGATGTCCGAGAATGTCCCAGCAGTCTGTCTGTGCGAGCCGCAGGACTTCCTCAAAATATGCTGTGACAAGCTGCGGAATATCCTCTTTTTCATAATCCAGATAATAGAAATCCGGTCTGTCCGGCAGCTCATGGATCGAGCCGATCACCAGATCAACGCACGGTGTATTATAAATAAGCGTGGATTTTTCGATATCCTGCGGGATCTGACCGATCTCTGCGCCGCAGAGCAGCCGCAGGGGCGCACAGGATTTCTGTGCATCAGCAATTTCGGCGGATGAACGTGCAAAGACGCCGCCGCCGTCATAGAAAAAGCCCTCTGTTTCTTCTGCATGGTAGTACGCGGCCGGATAATAGCGGTTGATCTCGACATGGTCGGTGACCGCCATAAAGCGCAGACCGAGCTGATTCGCCGCTGAAACACGTTCCGCAACGGTATGCTGTGCATCCGGAGAATTGTGCGTATGTGTATGCAGATTCATGATCATGAAAAGCGTTCTCCTTTTGAAATTCGTGCTGTATCCGTAAAGTCAGATACAAAAATAATTATATCATATCATGTGGATTTTTGCAAGGGTTGCACTGCACAGAAAACATCCCCGCATCAGACAGATTTTTTGCTGTGCTGAACAGTTATGAATCTTGACAAAATGAAATGCAAATGATATACTATAAACTGATATATTATGTTTTATGAAAGGAAAATGGGAATGAGAATAGATGAGATCTTAACCGAAGATGAACCGATCTTATGGGAACACAAAGGTCAGTCCGCACAATTACCGAAGTCACAGCTGCTTTCGGACAGCACGCATGGGATAATCAAAGCCTCTTTCCTGACAGCTGCGGTTCTGCTCGTAACGCTCCTCATAACGGCAAGCTTTGCGATAGCGTTTCTCTTATCTGCTGCGATCCTGATCCCGTCGGCTTTGATCAGCAGGCATTTTTCCAAGATGGATCTGAATAAGCATCTGGTACGGTACTGTATGACAAAAAATGGCATCTATGTTCAGACTGATAGATCATTTGATATTGAAACGGATTATATCAGTTTTGCTAAGATCGAAAAGGTATATCGTGAAGAGACAGGAAATTCGATCGTGATCCAGTATGTCAATCATCTAGTTGACGGCAAGATGAACGACAGTGTTATTCTCGAAAATGTTCCGGATCCTGATGCTGTGGTACAGAATATCAAAGCACAGCTGGATCTATGGCGGCAAGAGGATGAAATGCTTGAGCAAACGAAGCAGGAATTGAGCGACGCGGAAAAGTTCCGTGCGCCGACCCCGATGCAGGTCATACAGATCAGCCATCCGCTGAAAAAACGTGCGGACTCGCTGCGTGAAGCCGGTCTGAAGCAGGGAGAGCAGATGCAGAAGCTGCTCCCGAAAAAGAGCCGCAGAGCGCAATGGACACCGAAAGCAACACTCACGCAGACCGGCGATGCGGATGCGGCATTTTTCGGCGGCATTCAGGGCGTTATACCGGTCCCCGGGAAAAATGCGTCTTTTCTGACGCCGGATGATACTAAGGAAGAAGTGCTTGCTTCGCTGTCGGATGAGACGGTATCGGATCTGCAGGCGGAGCTGTTCGGCACGAATGCGGAGCAGCAGGGTGCTTTTTCGGATCTGACCGTCAATCCGCTGCCTGTTCTGCCGGAAGCAGATCCGGCGCTGCTTGCATGGGATGAAATAAATGCGCAGACAAAGGAGAAAAACGATCAGAACGGACAGCTTATGCAATGATATTTGACAGGAGTACATGATGATAATTGAACAAATGCTGGAATGCGGTGAGGAGATCTTGTGGGAACATTCGCAAGATGAAATGATCGAAATGCCGAGAAAAAAGATCGTAATATGGTGGCTTATTTTCTTTGTTGTCGAAATGCTGGCAACTGCGTTTTTCGGTTTTGCAGGCTTTTGTGTGAATTTCATGATGTTTGGTCTGATCGCATATCTGCTTGCATCCCGTCAAAGCAGGATCACAAAGCGAGTGCGCTATGCCTTGACGAATAAAGGTTTTTACATCCAGGATGATATGAAGAACAGAACGCTTTTTTTCGACTATCAGAACGGGATCAGGAATTGTATGGCTTCGGACAATCAACCCATGATCGCGATTTCCTATGTTTATCGTGATTCGGCGGATGAAATGCGCGAAAATTTATGCGTGCTTCATGATGTGGATCATACAGAAGAGGTTCTCAGGCTGGTACGGGAACAGAAAAAAACAATTAAGAAACAGGAAGCTAAGAAATATGAAATGCAGGCGCAGCTCCAATATGAAATGCAGGCGCAGCTCCAACAGGAAGCGAAGGAATCCCTGCTTGCTTCACTGTCGAATGAGACGGTATCGGATCTGCAGGCGGAGCTGTTCGGCATGAATGCGGAGCAGCAGGGTGCTTTTCCTGATCCGACAGTCAATCCGCTGCCGGCTCTGCCGGAACAGGACAATGACGGTCTGGACGGACAGTTCATGCAGGGCGGCTTCTGAATTCTTGACAAATCAATGCGGCTGTGCTATAATACAGTTACAATTCAATATGAGGTATACAGTTCTGAGAGAAGTGCGGTGCAAATCCGTCGCAACAGCCATTACCGTGAAAGTCGGATCGCTCACTGTATACAGTCAGCGGTCAGAGCAGCGGATATCCGCGCTCACATTTTCGGGTATATGGAAAATGCACCGTCAGAAAATCCTCTGGATGTATTTCAGGGGATCTATGGTGATGCGCTCATTCTGCTCACAAAGGCAGAAAGATGCGCATTTTTTATTGATATACGGAGAAAATATGCCGCTGTGAAAATCTGCAAATGCGAAAAGGAGAAGAATCATCATGAAAAGAAGAATTGCAGGATTTGTATGTGCGGCAGCCGTATCGGTACAGCTTGGATTAACGGCAGTCACCGCGTCAGCCGCCGATACGATCACGGTCGATGTGACGATCAGCAATGCAGGGACGCTGACTGTTCCGGCACAGTCTGTCACGGTGGCAGACCGCAACGGGGACGGAAAATTTGATCTCGATGAAGCACTCTATGCCGCACATGAGGCGTATTATGAGGGCGGCGCAGCGGCAGGCTATCGTTCTGCGGAATCCGATTACGGTCTGAGCATGGAAAAACTCTGGGGCGCAGACAGCGGCGCATTCGGCTATTATCTCAACGATCAGTTTGCAATGAGTCTGCTGGATGAAGTGAAAGCAGGTGACCGCGTTGCAGCATTTGTGTATTCCGATGCTGTATCATGGAGCGACAGCTATTGCTATTTCGATCAGACAAATATGCAGGATGCAAAGCAGGGCGATGAAGTATCGCTCAAACTGAGTAAATTCACATTCGGCGCGGACGGTTCTGCATCGGCTGTTCCGGCATCCGGCGCATATATCACGATCGACGGCAAAAAGACTGCGTATCAGACCGATGAGAACGGTGCGGTCAGGGTTCGGCTCGATCAGGCAGGGGAGCAGATCATCAGCGCCGTATCCGATCAGGATGTTCTTGTGCCGACCGCCTTGCGCGTCACAGTTGCCGCTGCGGATACAACTGCGGCAAATACAGCTGCCGCTTCATCGAAAACAACAACGTCTGCGGCAAAGAACAATCAGGCAAAAGCATCCAAAACAGGCGATACGACAGCAATTCCGGCACTTGCCCTGACTGCACTGCTTGCAGGCGGTGCTGCGATCGCTTTCCGCCGCCGTCATGAGTAAACGAATCTTTGCAGCGGGATTTTCTGTATTTCTGATGCTTCTGTGCGGTATCCGGCTGTTTTTGCCGCTGTCTGCGGCGGCGTATGATGACCGCATTCCGGAATATGCAGAGGAACTGCTGCTGACAGTCAGCGGCGGCGATGTGCAGGCGTGGCTCGATACGGAACTGCCTGAAAAAACCGGAAACAGTCTGCCGGACTGGTATGCTATGATGCTTTCAGCACGCGGCGAATACGATCTCTCAGCGTATTGTGCCGCACTGCATACATATCTGGATACGGAAAATGTGACGAATGCAGTCACGGCTGAACGTATGGCGCTGACACTTGCTGTCTGTGAACCGGAACCGCCTGCGGTCTGTACCGGACTGCTCGAACAGAATGCAGGACAAATGGGCATCATGAGCTGGATATTTGCACTGCATCTTGTGAACAGCGGCGTTTCGTCGGAACAGTTTTCGGCGGAGAAAATTGTGAATGAACTGCTTGCACAGCAGACACCGGACGGCGGATGGTCGCTGAAAGGGGATGCCGCCGATGTCGATGTGACAACAATGGTTCTTCAGGCGCTTGCACCGTATCAGGATACGGCAGAGGTATCTGATGCGGTTTCGGACGGCCTTGCGTTTCTTTCGGCGGTACAATGTCCAAGCGGTGCATATCAGAGCCTCGGGACGGAGAATCCCGAAAGTACGGCACAGGTCTGGACGGCACTTTCCGTTCTCGGGATAGATGCGCTTTCGGATGAAAGGTTTATTGCAGACGGCAATACACTGCTGGACGGTATCATGCAGTTCCGGACGGCAGACGGCAGTTTTTCGCATACGCTCGGCGGTGATGCCAGTGATATGGCGGCTATGCAGGTCTATGAGGCGCTTACGGCGGCGGAATTACAGCAGTCCGGACGAAATATTCTGATGTGTCACGGGAAAGCATCACCGCAGAAAAATGACACGGTGCAGACTGCTGTATCATCAGATGCTGTCATACAGACAACCGTGCCGTCTGCCGATACGCAGGAAAATGCAGAAAAATACCCCTATCGCATTCCGCTGACGATCGCGGCGGCTGCGGTATCCGTTATTCTTGCGGTGATCTGTTTCGTGCGGAAGCGCCGCAGTCCGAAAACCTATCTGACAATTCTATGCGGCTGTGCAGTTGTGACTACATTGATCTGGCTGATCAAAATTGAATCGCCTGCGCAGTTTTATGAGCAGGAAGCGCATTCCGGCGGCGGTACGGTGACAATGGAGATCCGCTGTGATGCGGTCTGCGGACTGTCCGGCAGTGAACGGTATCCGTCTGACGGAATCATGATGCCGCTGACTGAATTTTCCATATCAGAGGATGAAACTGCGCTGGAACTGCTGTATGATGCGGTGAAAGCATATCAGCTGCAAATCGAGGTGGACGGCGTATCCGGCGATACGGTCAGTACGGCGTATGTGCGCGGCATAGCATCGCTCTATGAATTTGATTTCGGCGATCTGTCCGGCTGGACATATACGGTCAACGGTGAACGTCCGTCCGTCGGATGCGGCGCGTGTCCGGTGCATGACGGTGACTGCATCGTGTGGTATTATTCACTTGAATTGTAAAACGAAATAAAAGGGGGCGCGGCAGATGCGAGATTTTGAGAATATGAATCCGGCGGCAGTGACGGTGCATCTGCTGCTGACCGCCTGCATTGCGATGTTCTGCACAGAGCCGTTTCTGCTCCTGACATCGCTGATTTGCTCCATTCTGTTTTTTATCATGCGAAACGGCAGCAGACACGCCGGATTTCATATACCCGCGCTCGGCGTTCCGGCGCTGTTTGCAATTTTGAATCCGATCTGGAATCAGCACGGAACGACCGTGCTGTTTTTCATCAATCAGCGTGCATATACGGCTGAAGCACTTTTTTACGGCGCTGTGACGGGCATCCGGCTTGCGGCGGTGCTGTATTGGTTTCGGAGCTTTTCCGATCTGATGACAAGCGAAAAGCTGTTTTATTTATTCCGGTATCTTTCTCCGAAGCTCGCGCTGATCTTTTCAATGGCGATACGAAATCTGACTTTGTTCCGGCAGCAGATGCAGAAGATCCGGCAGTCGCAGCGTGCGGTCGGCTTGTACCGTGACGGAAACCTGTTCGATAAAATACGCGGAGAACTGCGTATTTTCTCAATTCTGCTGACATGGGCGCTCGAAAACGGCATCATTACCGCAAACAGTATGGCAGCACGCGGCTACGGCATCGGAAAACGCAGCAGCTTCACATATTTCCGGTGGCATAAGGGCGATATCATCCTGCTGACGGTTTCAGTGTTATTTGCGGCGGCAGTCATCGCCGGTATGGCGGCAGGTGTCACGAAATGGCAGTATTATCCGGTCTGTGAACCGGCGAAAATGTCACCTGCGTATGGCATTGTGCTTGCGGCAAACGGGATTCTGGCGGCTCTGCCGCTGATACATGAGGGAAAGGAGATGCGGACATGGAAGCACTTGCGGTCAGAGATCTGACGGTGACATTTCCGGAATGTGGATCGCCGGTGCTGTCGGATGTATCCTTTCACCTGACACAGGGGGATTTTGCTGTTCTCTGCGGTGCGACCGGATGCGGCAAGACAACACTTCTGCGGATGTTGAAACGGGAACTGACACCGCTTTGCACACAGCACGGCAGTATCACATTCTTCGGAACGCCTGTCACCGATCTGGATGCGCGGACAGCCGCCGCAGAGATCGGCTTTGTGATGCAGCATCCGGAGCAGCAGATCGTGACGGATAAAGTCTGGCATGAGCTTGCATTCGGTTTGGAAAATATGCAGACACCGCCGGATATCATGCGGCGGCGTATTGCAGAGATCGCATCTTATTTCGGCATTGAGCCGCTGCTTGACCGCGATCCGGCAACGCTGTCCGGCGGACAAAAGCAGCTTTTGAATCTGGCAAGCGTCATGATCATGCAGCCGCGTCTGCTTTTGCTTGATGAACCGACTGCACAGCTTGATCCGATCGCGGCGGCGGATTTTCTGACAACACTGTATCGCCTGAATCAGGATTTTTCGGTGACGATATTGCTTGCGGAGCATCGGCTTGAGGAGGTCATACCGCTTTGTACGCAGATGCTCCTGATGGAGCAGGGAACGGTTTCCATGCAGGGAAAACCGCGTGAACTGCTGAAAAATCTGCCTGCGGATGCCGCAGTGCTTGCCGGAATGTCTGCCGCTGTCCGGCTGTATCATGCGCTGAAACCGGAATGTGAATGTCCGCTGTCGGTCTGTGAGGCACGGACATGGATGATGCCGCTGCTGCCGCATGAACCGGAACAATATGCGGAGCAGAACGATGCACCACGACCGCAGAGCGCCGATGCCGTGGATGTATCGGGCGCATATTTCCGGTATGAACGGCGCGGCAGAGATATTTTGCAGGAACTCAGTTTTTCGGTGAAGGAAGGGGAACTGTACTGTCTGGTCGGCGGAAACGGTGCCGGAAAATCCACCGTATTATCCGTATTATCCGGCATTTTACGATGCTATGCCGGAACTGTCCGCATTTTCGGCAAGCCGATACAGGATTACCGCAATGGCAGCCTGCATCAGAACTGTGTATCGCTTCTGCCGCAGGATGTGCAGACGGTTTTTCTGTGTAATACGGCGGCAGAGGAGCTTGCGGAGACTGACCGGAATTATCAGCAGATACTTGCGGATTTTCCGTTTGATCTGTCGCCGCTGATGCAGCAGCATCCGTATGATCTCAGCGGCGGCGAACAGCAGCTATTGGCACTTGCAAAGGTCATGCTGACGAAACCGCGTCTGCTCCTGCTCGATGAGCCGACAAAGGGATTAGATGCGCAGGCAAAAGGCAAACTCGCGGATGTGCTGCATGGTTTGCAGGCGCAGGGCGTGACGATCCTGCTTGTGACGCATGATATCGAATTTGCGGCGTGTCATGCCGACCGCTGTGGATTTCTTTCACGCGGCGCGTTGATCTCGGCAGATATTCCTGCACGGTTTTTCTCGGAAAATGCCTTCTATACAACGGCGGTCAGCCGGATCACACGCGGATTCTATCATCAGACCGTAACGGTCGGGGATGCAGTCCGCAGGGCAGAACAGGGGGCAGAACGATGATGCCGGTGATTCGATCGGAACGGATCCGGCGCATTCTGCGGATCGTACTGCCGTTTGCTGTGATGCCGGCTGTCGTACTGCTGATGCCGCTTGAAATTCAGGCACAGTATTATGCTCCGGTGAGCTTTTTTATGGTACTGTTGGCATTACTGCTCTTTTTAGCGGGTTTTGAACGCCGTGAGATCGGTACGCGCCGGATGATACTTGTATCGGTCATGACGGCACTTTCGGTGATCGGCAGACTGCTTCCTCTGTTCAAGCCGATCACGGCGCTGACGATTCTCTCTGCGATGTATCTGGGGGCGGAATCCGGCTTTCTGGTCGGTGCGATGTCGGCGGTACTGTCGAATTTTATGATGGGACAAGGCCCGTGGACACCGTTTCAGATGCTTGCATGGGGGCTGATCGGTCTGTTTGCAGGGATATTTGCAAAGCCGCTTCATCGTTTTCCGCTGCTGCTGTATGTTTACGGGATCGTGTCCGGTGCGGCATTTTCGCTGATTCTGGATATCTGGACAACGCTCTGGACATACAAGGATTTCACATGGGATGCGTATGCGGCAGCTATTTCGGCGGCTCTGCCGATGACCTGTCTTTATGCGGTATCGAATCTGCTGTTTTTGCTGATCCTGCGCAAGCCGATCAGTGATAAACTTATGCGGATACGGAAAAAATACGGACTATAAAAAATGTGCGGTTCTGTCAGATGCAACAGAGCCGCACGTTTTTTCGGAATCAAAGGCTTGCCGAAATGATCGTTATGATACGGCAGGGCTGTTCCGTGTTTCTTATTTCTTTTTCAGGACAGTGATCGCTGCATAATGCAGAATATCAAATTCATCCGGTGCATTCTGTTCGAGCATCTCTCTGTGATCGCGGTCCCATGCTTTGAGCTGTTCTGCATCGAGCGATGCACCGACACCGCGGCAGGCACGCATTCTGCCGTGCCAGTTTTCGCGTGTGAAATGGACGGGAAGATCAAACATCGTCTGCTCAGCGATATCAAAATACCGGTAAGCCTGTTCCGGCGGTTCGATCAGGTGCCGCCGATCGCCGCCGCCTGTCCATTTCGGATTATATTGCAAAACGATCTTCTCACTGGCATCTGCAATTTTATCCTCATCTGCAAGCCATCCCATATACAGCAGAACAAGAGTGCCGTCTTTTTTGAGCATTCTTGCGATATTGGGATAAGCCGTTTCCGGATCAAAATACCAATAGCACTGACACGCAGTCACAACATCAAAGCTGTCATCCGGATAATTCGTTGTTTCGGCTGAAGCAGTACGATAGTCGATCTGCAATCCTGCGGCAGCAGAAAGCAGCTTTGCCTGTTCGATCTGTTCCGGAGAAATATCCGTGCCGCACCATTCTGCACCTGCCTGACTTAGATTTCGCGGCAGGACGCCCGTACCTGTTCCGATATCCAGACATTTCTGTCCGCTTTGGCAGAAGCCGCGCTTCAGGATCGCCTCATAAAAATCTGCCGGATAGATATCGCGGAATTTTGCATAATCTCCGGATGTTTTGCCCCAGTCGAATGCTTTTCCGCCGTCAATATTTGTGATTTGAATATCCATCGTCTTTTCCTTTCATCTGATAATTCCGTATAATATAGAATCAGCCTGAAAGCACGAGACTCTCAGGCTGACTCCGTGGATCCTCATTCCCTTTTTTACATGCTGCTCAATGCATTCATGCCATCTTCATTCTGCGGAGTTTCTTCCGCAGGAGCCGGTTCCGGATCATACGAACCGACTGCTTCTGCCATTGCTGCAAGCGATGCAAGATCATTTACAACAGGCTGTGCTGTTTTCTGTTCCGGAGCGGCAGGCTTCACTGCTGCCGGAGCAGACTGAACCGCATTCTGTACCGGTGCCGCCGGCTGTACCGGAGCCGGTGCAGGAGCAGGCTGAACCGGTTCTGCCGGCTTTACTGCTGCCGGAGCAGACTGTGCCGGTGCGTCAGGCTTTGCCTGTTTATCAGATGGTGAAGCCTTCTTTGCCTCATCAGCTTTGGCATTTTTTGCTTCCTCAGCCTTTTTCTTCTGGATCGCGGCAAAATCCTTTTCATCATAATCGCCCTCGAGCCAGCCGACACGTTCGAGCTGCTTGACCGGAATACGCTTGAGCGGCGAATACAGGAACTTCGGGCAGTGGAAGCTCGCATCTACCAAGCCTTTTTTCGTACACAGTACCTTATTACCGTCACTGGCACGCTTGCCGTACTCGCAGTATTCACATTTCGGTTCAATTGCCTTGCCAAAATACTTACCGCCTTTGGAGAATACATCAAAAAGTCCCATGTTGGTCACCTCGTTCAATCGGCAGACCGCAGAATCCGTTTGACTCTGCGCGTTATGCCCGTCTGTTTTCTCCATTATAACATATTTTTTTGAGTTTGTCTAGTCCTTTTTTATAAGAAATGGAAATCCGGCGCAAAAAATCAAGAATGCCGGGATCGGTGAACCGGTATGCGAAACAGCGACAGGATGCGCAAACACCTGCATTGCCGCAGAATCATCGCAGAATCCGGAAAAAATGAACACGAACAGAAAAGTCAGACAGCCTGCTGCAAGCCGGAACAGGAACAAATCGCGCAGCCGGAGCAGTCCGCCGGACAGTGCCGTACACTGCATCTGAACGCAGATGCCGCCGAAAGAGAGCATTGCCGCTGAAAGTGCGGTCAGCATCCGGAAAGACAGTCCGCAGTGAAGAAGCATCGGGAGCTGCGTCACATCACAGATGGATGCCGCTAGGGCGCGAAAGCTCTGTTCCTGCAATCCGATACAGCCGCCGAGCCGGATCAGTCCGGCAGTCAGACCGGTGATCTCACAGAGCAGCATCAGGATTCCGAACAGAATAACCATGCCGCAGACTGCTGCCAGACTGCGCATAGCACCTGATACCGCATCCGGAAGGGATTCGGCAGTCAGACGGATGTTCGGCGGCGTGTCGTCCGATGCAGATGTCTGCGGTTTCGGCTGAAAAAGGAGCAGGAGCAGATTTGAGAGAATGCAGCCGCCGAGCATCATCCAGCCGATCGCCGTACTGCCGAACATTCTGCTTCCTGCAAATCCGACCAGAAACGCAGGACCGCCGCCGTAACAGATACAGGCATAACGGCGCACGGCATCCGGTGAAAGACGGCCTGCGGCGGTCATACGGCAGAGCAAAAGCGTCCCGACCGGATATCCGGCGATCTGACTGACTGAAAAGACAGTCAGCACTTCCGGCGGCAGATGCAGTAATTTTGCGGTACGGTGCAATTTTCTGCCGAGCCATTCCGCTGCGCCCGATCCGATCAGCAGATTTGCCGCCGCCATACAGCCGAACAGTGACGGGATCAGCGTATCCAGACAGAACCGCAGGCGTTCAGCCGAGACTGCCGCCGCTTTCTCTGCATTTACGGCAAGCAGAAAAAACAGTATCAACAGGAGAATTGCAGTGCAAAAAGTCAGCGGAAAAGTTCGTTTTGCAGAGTATGTCATTGGTTTGCTCCTTATGTTTTTATATGCATTCTATGCAGGAAGATACGGTTTGCAGAACAACAGTACCTACAAGCCTTTGAAAAGGCTTGTGCGAAACTTTATTTGAGGCTATGGATATCATCCGTTCCTTGCAGCATCTTTTCACGCATTGATTCATAGTATCTGTACCAGAATGCTTCTGAAAGGATGCGATCGAATGAAACTGCCTGCAATGTTTGCAGACCGCATGGAACTCTGCGGCAATACCGATCTCTATGTTGACAAATGCCGCCGCCTGCTCGAATGCAGTGATATGCTCATGCTGCTGGAGCTTGGCGGCCACCGCGCCGCAGTCTGGGGATACGGACTGACTGCATCCGACTACAGCAGCGACGGACTGCATATCAGCGGTGAGATCCGTGCGATCGAATTTGACGGCGGCTTGTGAGGGGATAATATGGCATATATTCGGTTTGCCGCAGAGGGCAGCAGACTCTCTGCCTTTCGGGATGCACTCCGCAGGAACGGCGTATCCTGCCGGAAACAGCAGATCAGCGGCGCAGTCTTTTCCGCTGAAATTCCTGCCGCCGCACAGCGGATGTTCTCCGCACTCGCTGAACAATATGAGATCCATACGAAGATCACAGCCCGCCGCGGACTGCGTTTCCGGCTTGCACCGTTCCGGAAGCGATATGGCTTTATCTTCGGTCTGCTATGCGGTATGTGGTTTCTTTTCTGGTGCAATGCCGCCGTCCGCAGTATCGAGATTACCGGAAATGAACGCATCTCTGATGCGGAGATCATACGCGCACTCTCGGAACTCGGCGTGCATTACGGTGTACCGTTCCGCGATCTGCCTTATCAGTACATTGAACAGCAGATGCGGCTTGCCGTTCATGATATCGAATGGATCACGATGCGGCACAGCGGCGGCAGGCTGATCGTCGATCTGACAGAGGAACGTCTGCCGCCTGCCATGCATCAGGACAGAGTTCCGACAAATGTGATTGCGGCAGAAACCGCACAGATCACAGGAATGGATGTGCGGGGCGGATTTGCCGTGAAGCAGATCGGGGATACCGTCAAAGCCGGAGAACTGCTCATCACAGGCACACAGACCGATGCATTCGGCATCTGCCGCTGCTATCACGCCGAAGGGATCGTGACCGGTACATATTTCGATACCTTTGAGCAAACACTCCCCTTTGTATCCGAATTATCCCTGCGCGGAAAAACCGGAACGGAAACCGTCCTTTCCGTCTTTGGAAAACGTATTCCGCTGACGCTCGGATTTGTGCGTCCGGAACCCTCGGAGCAGATCATTTATGAAGAAGACCGTGAACCGTTTATCCTGTTCGGCAGACAGCTCCCCCTCGCCCTGATCCGCTGCCGCTATACCGTTCAGGAATCCGTGCTTACCGTGTTTACAGAGAATGAGATCCATGCAATGCTGGAAGAATCTGCCGCCCGCTATGAGCAAAATTTTCATGCTGATGACAAGATAATCAGCAAAAGAGCCGAATTTACACAGACGGATTTGGGCATATCGCTGAAAATTCACTATATTTTCGAGGGCGTTATCGGGAAAAGCAGTGAATTTTTTGTGAAATTATCCTAAAACTATTCCATTTTTTATTCGTTTGTGATATAATAGACATAGAATGTATCATGCGCTTTTTGCGATCTGTAAACGGAACGCCGGAAGCAGCTTATGACAAAGGAGCAGATTCTAAAAATCACATGGCAGAACTGATTTGGAATGCAGCAAATCCCGATGAGATCGCTGCCGTTTTCGGGGACTATGACGCAAATCTCAATCTGATTCAGAAGAAGTTTCAGGTCGTGATCGTCAACCGCGGGACCGGCGTGAAAATCACCGGATCGGAAGAAAATATCCGGAAAGCCGCCGAGGCGATGGATGTGCTGCTTGAAAATACCCGCAAGGGTACCGGCATCAATGAACAGAGCGTGCGTTATGTTGTATCTATGGTCGCCGATGATGCCGCCGAGGAAGTCCGGACACTGACAGCCGATGCCGTCAGCGTGACGCTCTCCGGCAAGCCCGTTCGTCCGCGGACTGTCGGGCAGAAGAAATATCTCGATGCAGTTGCCTCGAATACGATCGTGCTTGGAATCGGCCCTGCCGGTACCGGCAAGACCTATCTCGCCGTTGCAATGGCGGTCAAAGCACTCAAAAGCCACGAGGTCAGCCGCATCATCCTCACAAGACCTGCCGTTGAAGCCGGCGAAAAGCTCGGTTTTCTGCCCGGTGATTTGCAGGATAAGGTCGATCCGTATTTAAGACCGCTTTATGATGCGCTCTTTGAAATGCTCGGCGCAGAGACCGTTGAGCGTGATCTTGAGAAAAATATCATAGAGATCGCACCGCTTGCCTATATGCGCGGCAGAACACTCGATCATGCATTCATCATTCTGGATGAAGCGCAGAATACGACCTCTGAGCAGATCAAAATGTTTCTGACAAGACTCGGTGAGGGCAGCAAAATGGTCATTACCGGCGATATCACGCAGATCGATCTGCCTGATCCGCGCCGTTCCGGCCTGATCGAAGCAATGCGCGTTCTAAAATCCGTTGACGACATCGTGATCCATCAGTTCACGGAAAAGGATGTTGTCCGGCACAGACTTGTGCAGGATATCATCAATGCCTATGCGAATTTTGAGCATAAAACCATTCAAAATCATAATGAAAGGAAACGATACAAAAATGGCTAAGCTGAAGGTTTACATTAAAGATACACAGCATGAGGTGAAGATTCCGGTCGGTATCCGGCTGCTCATCCGCCGCTGCTGTCAGGCTGTTCTGTCCACAGAGGGCTTCGGTCATGATACCGAGGTCAGTGTTTCATTTGTCAATAACGAGGAGATCCGCAAGCTCAATGCACAGTACCGGAATAAAGATATGGAAACCGATGTACTGTCCTTCCCGCTTTGCGAGGGCGATCACCTTGAGATCAATACCGAGAACGGCTTTGTTCTGCTCGGCGATATCGTCATTTCAATGGAGATGGCATTCAAGCAGGCAAAAATGTATGGACACGTTCTGGAGCGTGAGGTCGCTTTCCTGACCGTTCACTCCATGCTGCATCTGCTCGGCTATGACCACGAGAAATCTTCTCTGGAGCAGAGACAAATGCGCGAAAAGGAAGAATCCGTCCTCGAAAAGCTCGGCTTTGCAAGAGATACAAGCTATATCGTACCGGAGGAACAGGAATAATCCATGCAGGAAAACGGCAAAACAAAAATACTGTTTGCAGCGATCGCAGGTCATACCAATGCCGGCAAATCATCGCTGCTCAATGCACTGATCGGTGAAAAGATCGCTTCGGTCAGCCCGAAGCCGCAGACTACGCGCACCCGTATCACCGGCATACGCAATATCGGAGATACACAGCTTGTCTTTACCGATACGCCCGGTCTGCACCGCGCACGCACCAAGCTCGGCGATGAAATGCTGAAAGCTGCAAAAGAGGCCGTTTCTGAGATCGACTGCGTGATCTTCATGCAGGACTGCACGAAACCGCTCGGCGAACAGGAGCAGCTCATGCTCGACAATCTCACCAAACAGGGAACACCGGTCATTTTTCTCTATAATAAAATTGATCTGCTGAAAGACAAGTCTGCGCTTGCACCGCTGCTTGTCGATGCCGAAAACCGCTGGCATCCTGCCTCGATCATTCCCGTATCCGTTACGCACAATGACGGCATACAGGAATTGACCGATGAACTGCTCAGCCGTGCTGTTGAAGGACCGCATTATTTTCCGGAGGATATGATAACCGATCAGCCGGAGCGTGTTCTTGCCGCAGAGCTTGTCCGCGAACAGCTTCTCTATCTTTTGCAGGATGAAGTTCCGCACGGTATTGCAGTCGTTACGGAATCGTTTTCCGAACGTGAGGACAAGGATATCCTCAATATCTCCGTCCTGATCTACTGCGAAAAGGAATCACATAAGCGTATGATCATCGGCAAAAACGGTACAATGCTGAAAAAAGTCGGCGCGAATGCAAGACGGGAACTTGAAAAATTCTTCCGGATACAGGTCAATCTCCAGACATGGGTAAAGGTCAAGGAGGACTGGCGCAACCGCGATATGATGATCGAACAGTTCGGACTGCATTTCGATCAGTGATCGGCTGATATTGATACACAGTATGATCTTTCGATAATAAACGCACTTGATTCCGCATATACTAACCGCTAAAAGGAGGCTTGTATATGCGGAATCAAAATGCTTATCTGACCGGCAGAATGACGGAAAAACAGCAGCAGCAGCGCTGGGATGCATTCTGTCAGACCGGCAGGATCGCGGATTATCTCGAATACCGCGCCTGCTGCACAAATGAGGATACGGCTTATGCAAACGCATCTGACAGTCAAGGGACTTGTGATCCGGGAAACGGCTTATCAGGATGCTGATAAGATCATAGACCTGTATACGGAGGACGGCATTCGCACTGTATACGCGAGATCTGTCCGGAAACCGGGCAGTAAATACGCCGCTGTAACGCAGCTTTTCGCTTATGGGGAATATTGTCTGCGGTGCAGCGGTGACCGGTTCTATCTGGACAGTGCGGCTTCACTCGATCTGTTCTTCGGGATACGGAATGATCTGGATGCACTGGCGCTTGCTTCATATTTTGCAGATCTGGTACGCAGAACAGGAACAGCACAGCCGCAGTCACAGATCCTGCGGCTGTTTTTGCTCTCACTGCATCATCTCTCGGAACATACCAGACCGCTGCTGCTTGTGAAAGCGATTTTTGAACTGCGGTTCATGACCGAGATCGGTATGATGCCGAATCTTGTCTGCTGCGATGAATGCATGGAATATCTGCCGAAACACCCTGTTCTGCGTGTCCGGTTTGCCGATCTGTACTGCCGCGAATGCATCGAGATCGGTGATTCCAGAGATATTCAGGCAACGCAGGCTGTCCTGCTTGCTGCACGGCACGTTGTTTTTTCTGATTTTGAAAAGCTGTTCCAGTTCCGCATCAAGGGGAAAAGTGCAGATATATTCATGGATTATACGGAAAAATATCTTCTGCACAAACTGGATATGTATGTGCCGTCGCTTGACTTTTTCCATTCTCTGCAAAACCCGCAGTTTGATGATGAGAGATAGAAAAGGAGAATCCGCATGAGAAAGATTCTGTTTGAAACTGAGCGTCTGGCTGTCGGTACATTCATTCCGGAAGATCATAGCGATCTTGCGGATATTCTGACTGATCCCGAAGTGACTTATTTTGAACCCTATGAAACCTTCACAAGGGAAAAATGTGTGCAGGAAGCGATCAATTTTTCGCAAAGCAATGAATTTTTCGCTGTATTGCGGCAGGAAAAGGTCATTGGTAAAATCTATTTTTCCAAACGGGAAGCAGATTCTTATGAGCTTGGCTATACATTCGGCGCGGCATATCAGGGGCAGGGCTTTGCCGCTGAAAGCATCCGCGGCTTTCTGCAATATGCATTTACAGAATGGGATGTGCGCAGGATCATTGCGGTGATCGACACCCGAAACCGGAAATCTGCTGCACTGGCAGAGCGTCTCGGTATGCGGCGTGAGGCGGAGCATAAGGCACTGTATCCAAGAAAAAATGAACCGGATATCTATGATGATTTTTATGTATATGCGCTTTTGAAGGATGAATACGAACGTCCTGCGCAGGTTTTGACACCGGATGAGAGCCGTGCGGTCAGATTTTATGAGGGCGATATTGCCGAGGATGAAAAGGATGATCCGTTCTGGGGAGATGCGCGTGCTTATGTGACGCTGAATGCACTGCTCTATGACGATCTTGCGACAGAATATGTGCGCGTCCGTGAGGGAAAACGGCTCAATCCGGCAATGACTGCCGATCTGCCGCGGCTCATCAAGACCTATGCGGCGCTGCTCTCTGCCGCAGAAAAGGGTGCGCAGGCATCGGAAATGACCGGTTATCGTGTCGAACGGGCGGCTGATTTTCAGGTCTGTCTGGAACGCGGTATGACCTGCGCTTTTACATCGACCTCGCGCAGCGGTTTTCTTCCGGCATACGGTGATAAACAGGAGATCGTCCTGCTCTGTTATCATGTGCCTGCCGGTACACCGCTGATGATTTTTTCACTGCTGCTTGACAGATATCTCAAATCCGGCGAGGATGAGCTTCTGCTGCCGCCGTTTCTGCGGTTTGATGCAAAGAAACGTCCGCTGACGGATGCCGACCGCCGCATAACCGACCTGAACGGCGCACCGCCTGCCGCCGCTTATGATATCTATATTCAGCCGCAGCAGCATATCGGACTGTGTGCGGATGATGCGGCGCTTCCGGACATTGCGCTGACAGTGAAAAGGCTTTATGCAGACATTCAGCAGAATACCCCCGAAAATGCACTGGATCAGAATGACCGCACCGCCTATCTGCAATTCAAAAAGGCGATCCGGCAATGCTTCAGGGCATCATATCATACAATTTGAAACGAAGCATTTTTTCGTGTCAACTGATTTGCAAAGGAGTAACGTATGATCGCAAAGAAACTGGCTGCACTGCTGTGCGGCGTGCTGACATGGCTTTCGGCCTCTGCCTGTACTGCGGATCCTGCACAGAAGCCGGACAATGCCCCGAATGTGACCGGAAATGTGACTGTCACGGCGCTGGATGTCGGAAAGGCAGATGCACTGATCGTGCAGACGCAGAATACAGTCACCGTGATCGACACCGGAAATAAAGGTGACGGGAAAAAAATCGAGAAATTTCTCACAAAGCAGGGCATTGATACAGTCGATACGCTGATCATTACGCATTTTGACAAAGATCATGTCGGCGGTGCGGCAAGACTTGTCAACCGCATGAAGATCGGTACGATCTATGTTCCGGATTATACATCGGAATCGGAAGAATATGCAGGGTTCCTTGAAAAGGTGCAGGAAAGCGGCAGTTCTCTTTCTGTTCTGGCGGCAAAGGAGAAAACCGAATGGCAGGCAGATGATGCCGCGATGTCGCTCTATGCATCGGAAAAAACAGAATACGGAAAAAAAGAGGAAAATGATTTTTCGCTTGCACTTTATATGCAGCACGGCGAAAATACGTTCCTGTTTTCCGGCGATGCCGAAAATGCGCGTATGCAGGAGATCATCGGACTGCATCTCGGAGAAGTGGATTTTCTGAAATTTCCGTATCACGGGAATTATCTTGCATCGACAGAGGCTTTTCTGGATGCCTGTAATCCGAAGGTCAGTATCGTGTGCTGCTCGGAAAAGGAATATGCCGATCCTTCAACTGTTGCATCTTTGGAAAAACGCGGTACGGAAAGCTATTATACCTGCGGCGGCAATGTAACGGTCGTCAGTGACGGAAAAACACTGCAAAGTTCACAGGATACAGAGGAAGAATAACATGAAAAAGAAGCAGACACTGCTGATTCCGGCACTGCTGGATGCGCATTTTCCGCTGATGAAATATGCTTTCTATACACGGAAGTATCATCCTGTGATCCTCAATAACAAAAAGCGTGTCACGGAGACAGGACTGCGGTATGTTCATAATGATATGTGCTATCCGTGCATTCTGAATACAGGGCAGATGATCCGTGCGCTCGGCAGCGGAAAATTTGATCCGGCGCAGACAAAGCTGCTGATGCCCTCGGTCGGAGATGCCTGCCGCGGCTCGAATTATACCGAGGTGCTGCGGAAAGCTGTCCGGAAAGCCGGATATTTGCAGACTGATGTGCTGACGATGAATCTCAAACATATCGACGAGGAAAATCAGCTTGACATTTCGATTAGAATGATCAAGAGAGCATTTTTTGCACTTTGGTACGGTGATCTGCTGATGATCCTTGTGCAGCAGGTTCGCCCCTATGAAGCGGAAGAAGGTGCGGCGGAACGCTGCCGTGACAAATGGTTCAGACTGCTCGGCGAGGAGCTTCGGACGCTCCGGAATCTGCGGCTTTCGGTCATGTTACAGCGCTTTTCGGAGATCACTGCCGAATTTGCCGCAATTCCGCGTAAAAATATCAAAAAGCAGCGCATTGCGATCGTCGGGGAGCTGTATACGAAATATTGTTCGCTCGGCAACTGGGATATGGTGCAGTATCTTGAAAAGAACGGCTGCGAAAGCTATACGAACGGACTTTCATGGTATGTGCTGTACTATATCGACTCGCACCTGTCACTTGCTTCACCGCCCGAAGCAGCCGGATACCGCATTGTCGGAAAGGTACTGCAAGCTGTGCAGAAACACATGACAGATGCTTTGCAGAATGCCGGATTTTTCACGCTGCCGCCGATGGATATTCTCAAAAAGGAGATCGCCGGAAAGATCAGCTTCGGTGCGGCGATCGGGGACGGATGGCTGATCGGTGCGGAATCTGCGGGGTATATTCTGCACGGATGCAAAAAAGTGCTTGCGATTCAGCCCTTTGGGTGTATGCCGAATCATGTCAGCGGCAGGGGACTGTATGCTGCACTTCAGCGCAAATGCGGCGGCCATATCGTCAGTGTGGATGTCGATTCCAGCGGAACGCGCGTCAATGCCTATAATCGTGCAAGAATGCTGATCGACATTCCCGAATGAACTAAACAACTGAACAACGGAACAGGAGATTATTCATGTCTGAACTTGATTATGCTGCACTTTTGATTGATAATTTACAGCGCTATAACGGCAATTTTCGTAAAGCGCCCGATCTGCTTTCCAATCCGGATACGATCCTGAACGGATTCCATTTTTCGGATGCGTTTCTGGAGCGTTTGCATGATACCGAACATCCGCAGCATAATGACAGCTGGCGGATGCTGCTCTGGGAGATATGCTGTGATGCGCCGTATCTGTTCCATATCACCGAAACATCATTCAATGTCAGGATGCAGAAGCTGCCGGATGCAAACGGCAGGCTGATACCGGTCTGCTATCCCGTTCCGGTGATGGATATTGCGAAATACCGCGGGATGCTTGCGGATTTTATTCCGTACTGGCTGCGGCTTTCGGCAGTCGTCAAGCAGAAAACAGCCGGATGCAGTACGCTTTCTGCCGCGCTGATCACGGCACTGGAAGTCAGTCAGCTCTGTCAATACGATTATTCTTATTCGCATAATTCCATCCGGAATGTACTGATGGACGGCATTGCGCTTTGCTGGGGCTATACCGGATGCTTCAATGCGCTGATGCGTCAGCTCGGATACCGCGCCGAACCTGTTTTTACATGGGATCTCGGCGGCGAGGAACACGCATGGTCTGCGGTCTGGGTGCCGGAACAGCAGCGCTGGTGCGAAATAGATGTCACATGGATGCGCAATACAAAGCAGGAAAAGCCCATTATCGACCTCTGCTTTTTTGACTGTGCAAGCGGTGACAAAGAGGGCTTCCCGAAGCATTATGCGGCGGTGCCGGAATCCGTCCTGCTTGTGACCGATCCGCCGCAGATCGACCTTTCTTATTCCGGCGGCATCGGATATCGTTTTCTCGATCACAGCAAGGTCATTACGGAAATTCAGCATATACAGCAAAATCATTTTCGCCTTCGTTATGATGACGATTCGGAAGAAATACTGGTATTATAATTAAATCAGAAAATTTTTGTGATATGCTTGACAAATTCTCCCAAATCGTGTATGATAGAAAATAACAAAAGAAACCGTTGAAGCGGAGATAAAGCGTGATATGCCCCTACAGAGAGTCCGGATAGCTGAGAGCCGGACGGGAATCAGTTTCGCAAATGGCCCGCTGAGGGCGCAGTCGGGATTACCGGTAAAACTGCGACGTGCAGACATACGTCAGTTGTCGGGGATATATTGGTATCCTGAAAAGTGCGCTGTATCCGAATGATACGGCGAATCAAGGTGGCACCGCGAGCAGAAAACACGCTCGTCCTTGACTGATAAACAGTTCAGGGACGGGCTTTTTATTTTGTCCGGAAATCTGAACAGAAGGTCAAAATCAAACAGGAAGAATCAGTCAGATACAGGAGGTTTCTATGACAAATCCAAACGGAAGATTCGGCATCCACGGCGGACAGTATGTTCCCGAAGCCTTGATGAATGCCGTCAATGAGCTTGAAAAAGCGTATGATTTCTATAAAAATGATCCGCAGTTCAATGCAGAGCTGACCGCACTGCTGAATGATTATGCAAACCGTCCGTCACGGCTGTATTTTGCGGAGAAAATGTCCCGCGATCTCGGCGGCGCAAAGATCTATCTGAAGCGTGAGGATCTCAACCATACCGGCGCACACAAGATCAATAATGTTCTCGGTCAGGCATTGCTTGCGAAGAAAATGGGCAAAACAAGACTGATCGCGGAAACCGGTGCCGGTCAGCACGGCGTTGCAACAGCGACCGCAGCAGCGCTGATGAACATGGAATGCGTCGTCTTTATGGGCGAGGAGGATACCAAGCGGCAGGCACTCAATGTCTACCGGATGCGTCTGCTCGGTGCAGAGGTCATTCCGGTCACATCCGGTACGGCAACGCTCAAGGATGCCGTTTCGGAGGCAATGCGCGAATGGACACAGCGTATCGACGATACGCATTACTGCCTCGGTTCTGTCATGGGACCGCATCCGTTCCCGACGATCGTACGCGATTTTCAGGCGGTCATTTCCAAAGAGATCAAACAGCAGATCATGGAAAAAGAAGGACGGCTCCCCGATGTTGTGATGGCTTGTGTCGGCGGCGGCTCGAATGCGATCGGCACATTCTATCACTTTATTCCGGATGCATCCGTCCGGCTGATCGGCTGTGAGGCGGCAGGCAGAGGCATTGATACTTTTGAAACCGCCGCAACCATCAATACCGGAAAGCTCGGTATTTTCCACGGCATGAAGTCTTATTTCTGTCAGGATGAATACGGTCAGATCGCACCGGTCTATTCGATCTCTGCCGGACTGGATTATCCCGGTATCGGGCCGGAGCACGCACATCTTTACGATATCGGCAGAGCAGAATACGTTGCCGTTACCGATGATGAAGCGGTCAATGCGTTTGAATATCTCTCACGGACAGAGGGCATTATACCGGCAATCGAATCTGCACACGCCATTGCACACGCAATGAAAATTGCACCGCAGATGGATAAGGACAAGATCATCGTTGTGACGGTTTCCGGCAGAGGCGACAAGGACTGTGCGGCGATCGCACGCTACAGAGGGGAGGATATCCATGAGTAATATCCGCAATGCATTCAAGAACGGCAAAGCGTTTATTCCGTTCATTACCTGCGGCTATCCTGATCTTGAAATGACCGGAAAGCTCATCCGGAAAATGGCAGATTCCGGTGCGGATCTGATCGTGCTTGGCATTCCGTTTTCCGATCCGACGGTAGAGGGAGCAGTCGTTCAGTCTGCAAGCATCCGCGCACTCAAAGGCGGCATCACAACAGACAAGGTCTTTACATTTGTGCAGGAACTGCGCAGGGATGTCGATATTCCGCTGGTGTTTATGACTTATGCGAATGTTGTCTTTTCCTATGGCATTGCACGCTTTGCAGAAAAATGTGCAGAAGCCGGCGTGGACGGCATACTTGTTTCAGATGTACCGTTTGAGGAGAAAGAGGAATTTGCGCCGATCTGCAGGCAGAACGGTGTGGATTGGATCTCAATGATCGCACCTGCTTCCGATGAACGGATCGCAGAAATTGCAAAAGATGCAGAGGGCTTTCTCTATGTTGTTTCCGATCCTGACAAGCTCGGTGCGCTGACTGCGAAGATTCGCGCATATACGGATATTCCGTGCGTGGCTGGATTTGACGCATTTGATCCGGCGCAGACTGCTGCAAT
>JAZQOZ010000157.1:0-70939 GCA_045628085.1 Oscillospiraceae bacterium
ATTTTTTTCAATTCGGCAGTTTATACAAATTCTTTGCAAAAATCCCCAAAACATGATTTCTTAATGTTTTATGCCATCAGGTAGCGTTTCAATTCAGAAAGATCGGCTGCCGTCAGTTTGCGGTCATAATTCATATCTGCGGCTCTTCCCTGTTCTTTGTTCAGTGTTTCAATACCGCAGAGATACTTTGTCAGCAGAACGGCATCCGCGATCTCAGCACAACCATTGAGATCCACATCGCCCATGAGCGTATTCCGTTCGATATCCGGTGTTGTTGTGGTGGCAGTCGTTGTTGTTCCGGATGATGTTGTGGTCGTTTCAGCAGGATGATCGGGTATTTCTGCGAGGCTCGGTTCTACATCATACCACCAGTCTTCCCACGGATTGCCGGCACGCTGTTTTGCGGCGACCTCTGCCTTTGTCCATGCGAATACGTTGTCATAGAGGTGACCTTCCTCATAGTACCATTGTGCGAGTGCAGCGCCCTCATCCGGATAATTCTGATAGTAGCCGTCATTGTCGCCGGTATAATTTGCCCAGCCGGTATTATGACCTTTCAGCGCACCGCGGACGACCTGCCAGCCGGTGAGATCATAATCGACTATTGCCTGACGGATAAAGTGGATGATCTTGCGTAGACCCATGTGATTTGAGATGATCGCATCATAGAAATTGGCTTCATTCAGATCATACCATTCCAGTTCCGGCACATCTTCTTCCTGCATAAAGCTCGTGCCGGGATCTTTGAATGCAGTAACAGCAGTCTGGAGTGTACCGTAGGCGTGTGCGGAGCTGACGCCGAATCCCTCAGAAAATGCGGTTTCGATATCCGCACCGTCGCCGTTGCCGCCGAGCGTGGATTCCAGCGTACCGACACCGAGAAACAGCGCATAGACCTTTTCTCTTTCCGTCTGACCGAAGCGCACCGAGATCAGATCCCAATGCTCATCAATTTCCTTATAGAGTGCGTATTTGACTTCCTGAACGGTCATTTTGTGGTTGATCGCGCGAAGCTCTGCGGTCGATGTGCCTTCCGGTGCCATGCGTTCACCGAAATTGAACGGGTTGCCGACACCCTCTGTCTGAACATCGCGGCTTGGATCGTGTGCGATATCCGCCGCAGATACGGAAATATGCATCGGCGGCAGGGCAGTCAGTACCATAACGGTACTGCAAAGGATCGCCGTTAGTTTTTTTCGGATATTCATAGATGAAACTCCCCTCTGTTTTTATATTTCCCGTTCGGAATGAACGGCATTGATACAGCTGTTCTATGATATGCGTATCGGTACATACGGCAGATCATACAGCGGATCTGTCTTTATGATAACATAATACAAATGAAAAGTCAATCATTTTGTGACAGGATAGCAAAAACCGCGAAGTCCGTCTGAAACAGGCTTCGCGGCTGAGAAATTATGAAATGATAACGGTTGCGGTAATATCGCGGTATTGAGAAGCGAGCAGTTCTTCCGGTTTGAGTGCGATATTCGGTACGCCGTCTGCATCGAAATAAATCTGCCGGATGCGTGTATGGCGGCATGGATCGTACAGCGGATCGGATGAATACGTGCCGCAGGTCTTGCTGTCATGCGAGGACGGTCTTGCATGGTAGACGATCAGCAGATTTCCGTTTTCATCGACCACGAAAGAGTTATGACCGGGGCCGGATTCACCATTGAGATCGGCGGAACTGAGGACAGGATTCTTTTCCTTATGCCAGCTTGCGGTATTCATGAGGTCGGCATTTTCATCCGCCCACATTCTGCCGACGCAGTATTCCGAACCTGTGCCGGATGCGGAGAAGAATACATAGACTTTGCCGTTTGATTTGAGAACAGCAGCACCCTCATTGACGCGGTTGTTGACCAGTTCCCAGCTGTATTCGGGTTTCGTGAGCAGGATCGGCTTGGAGATCAGCTTCCACGGTTCATCGGGATTGATCTGTGCCATGAACAGCGAGGAATCACCCTTGATCTCTGCCCAGATGAGATAATGCTTGCCGTTGTTTTCAAAATAGGTCATATCGAGCGAGAAACTCCGGAACGAATCGGTATCGCCGGATGAAGCCTGCATCTGACCGCATTCTGTCCATGTGCCGGTCATCGGATCACCGTCGCAGCGCAGGACATAGGGACGGATCGCCCAGATATCGGAGCTGCTGCCTGCGGCAAAGAAAATATACCATTTTCCGCCGATATAATGCATTTCGGGAGCCCAGATGTGTTTTGCCATGATGCCGCTGCCGTGTGCCTGCCAGATGGTTTTTTCCTGTGCTTTGGCAAGTCCTGCAACGGTATTGCTCTGCCGCAGGATAATGCGGTCATATCCCTTGTTGACATTGCCGTATGCCGGATAGGATGCGGTAAAGTAGTAGGAGCCGTCGCCGCCGCGGACAACATAGGGATCAGCACGCTCGGTGATGAACGGATTGGCATAATCGGCTGCCTTGACCGTTCCGCGGACGGAATACGTACCGGCTGCTGCACCGCTGAGCTTTGCAAGATCATCGGCATTCCATTCGACCGGAAGCTGCATTGTGCCGCCGTCGCTGTATTCAGCGGTGACGGTTTCCGGCATCTGAACGGAATTGCTGCTGCCGGATACCGAAACATTCCGGACACCGGTGTTATAGGGTTTCAGGCTTGCGCCGCCGTAAGCGCCGGTGAGTGCCGCGTACTGATCTGCATTGATCGGGATGACATAGCCGTGACGCGGTGTGAAATCGAAGCTGTATGCATCGCGGCTGACGGTGGTGAAGTTTTCGAGGTCTGTCGTTTTCTGCATGACGTAATAGCCGTTGCCGTATGCATCGGACATCAGCAGCCATTCGTTTTTGCCGATCACTTTGTAGATATTCGGACCTTCTACGCCGAGATCACCCTCAGAAATTTTCTTGGTTTCCTGATACGGGCCGGAAGCGTGTTCAGCTTCGGCAAGGAAGATGCCCTTGGTGGTCTCATCCTTATAATACATATAGTATTTGCCGTTTTCAAAGATGATATCAGAGTCGATCGCATCGTGACCGGATTTCGGTGCAAGCAGCAGTGCCGGTGTGGTATCGAGCTTCATCAGGTCTTTGCTGTAGGCATAATACATGATCGTGCGGTCATCCGTTCCGGGAACACGCGCCGCAAAGTAGATCATATAGGATTCCTTTTCGGGATCCCAGATCGCCTGCGGAGCCCATGCGCGGTCGCAGTTCATCATATTCGGATACTTATTTGCGATCTCAATGAGCGACTCATCGAACCAGTGAACGAGGTCAGTCGATTTCACACTGATGAGGTTGCGGTTGCTGCTCCAGCCGAGCGAGGATTTCATATCAGTTGCGAGCAGATGCCACAGACCGTCCTCGCCCTTGAAGATATACGGATCACGGATGCAGCCTGTACCGACAGAGGACTGCCAGACAGCCTTGCCGCCGTTGAGTGCCTTGAAATGATAACCGTCCGTGCTGATCGCATAGGAAAGACGTTCCTGATCTGCGGCATTGCCGAGGAAATATGCAAAGAGATAGGCGACAGGTTCTTTTTCCAATGCAGGAACGGTCACGGTCGGGGTGAAGTATTCACTCGGTTTGGTCAGCAGATAATCACACAGTCCTTCTGCATCTTCCTTTTTGACCGGCGGTACAAGTCTGCCGTTCTGCGAAGTGCCGGAGTACATAAATTGACCGCTTTGTGCGACATAGGCACAGATATCATCAAATCCGTCACGCAGACCGCGCTTCAGAAGCGAGAGGTCGGCGGCATCGAGCCTGCCGTTGAAATCAAGATCACCGCGCAGGAAGGTGTATTTGCCGCCTGCCGGACGAATATAGAATTTCTGTCCTTCACCGCCCCAGTAATCCCACTGGTCGATATTTGCGCCGTTTTCATAGCTGATATCGTAGACATCCATTGCCGCATTGCCGCTGCATTCCGCCTGAATATAGAATGCATCATCGGTTTTGTTCAGCATGAACCGCTGTGCGCTGCTGCCGGTATAAGCGGCGAGCGAGAAGTTGCTGCCGTCTGTTTTGTCACCGGATTCAACGGTGATCGCCTGATCGGGATTTTCCGCCGAAAGAAATGCGCAGTAACCATCGCCGGCATCAATGATTCTCCAATTCTGGGATGCATTGCCGAGCGATTCCCATTGCTGAACATTGCCGTCTGCGGCTGCGGTGATATACTTTCCGCTGAGCCGCACCATGATCGTGTATTCAGCACCGCTGACGATGCCTGCCGATTTGTTGACGTATGGTGCAGATACCGGCTCGGCAGCCGATGCCTGTACGTTCGGGAATGCTGCCGCCGCTGCTGCGGTGATCAGCAGTGCGGAAAGAGCTTTCCGGATTTGCCTGTGTTTCATCATGAACCCCCTTGTGATATGGATTCTCCCCTGAAAAATTATCTTTATTTGGATAATGCAGCCGTATCGCTGCAAATATATATAAAGTATAACATACTATTCAGGAATGTGCAATAGATTATCTGCATTTTTATATTCTGTTTTATGCACAGTCATCTGAACCGGACGGCAGACCGATCCGCTGCACATCAGCGAGTTTTTTATTGATCGCACGGGTTCTTGTACCGACAAGCTGATCGAGTTCCTTTCCGGCGGCATCGAGTTTTTTGCGTGTGCCGTTGAGGGCTTCTTCAAATTTTCCGAATTCCTCTTTGACACCGCTGAGGATCTGCCATACCTGATCGGATTGTTTCTGGATCGCAAGCGTCCGGAATCCCATATAGAGCGCATTCAGCATGGCTGCCATTGTGGACGGGCCTGCGACATTGACGCAGTATTTCTGCTGTAAAACGGTTGTCAGACCGCTGTTGACCACTTCGGAATACAGTCCCTCAAACGGCAGAAAGAGAATGCCGAAAGCAGTTGTATCCGGCTCATGCAGGTATTTGTCATGGATATCCTTTGCAAAGCTCTGGATGCGCTGACGCAGGACGCTGTTTGCGGCATCCACGGCAGCCTTGTCGCCGGATTCCTGTGCATCAAGAAGCTGAGAATAACAGTCTGCCGGAAATTTCGAGTCGATCGGCAGCCAGACCGGTTCGCCGTCCTCTGCCGGCAGCTTGATCGCAAATTCCACGCGCTTTCCGCTGCCGGGGACTGTTTCCACATTGGCAGCATACTGTTCCGGCGCAAGAATTTCCTGCAAGATATTGCCAAGCTGAATTTCACCGAATGTGCCGCGTGTTTTGACATTTGAGAGGACACGTTTCAGACCGCCGACATCACCAGCAAGGGATTTCATTTCGCCAAGCCCTTTGTAGACGGCTTCCAGACTTTCCGTAACGCGCTTGAAGCTCTCGTTCATTTTGGCTTCAAGATGCTCCTGCAAGGTATCGTCAACAGTTTTCCGTATTTCCTGCAAACGCTTGTCATTTTGTGAACGGAGCAGCTCCATTTGCTGTGCAACGGTCTCACGCAGCATGGACATCGACCGGCTGTTTGCGGCTTCAAGTCCCTGAATGCGCTCCTCGAATTGCCGGAGCTGTGCGGCGGTCGTGTCTCTGGTCTGTGCCTGATTCTGAGACAGATTGTCATTGACCATTTTCATTGAAAGTTCAATGGTTTCATTTGTGCCGGCGGTTTGTTCCTTCCGCAGGGCTTGTTCTTCCTTCTGCATCCGGCGCAGCAGCTCCTGCAATGCGGCGCGTTCCTTTGCCGGATTTCTGCCGTACAGCACGGCGAGCATGAAAGCCTGCATCAGAATGCAGACGATCACAAGAATGATAATTGCAGTCTCCATTGGAAATGCTCCTTTTTAATATGGTGTATGGATCAATGTTTTTATTATAGCACAAATGTTCTGATTTGTAAAGGAGATTCTGCTCCGATAACAAAAACCGCAGGATCAGGCAAATGCTGATCCTGCGGCTTGTTTGTTAATATTGTTCATTCATCGGAGAGATCGCCGGTTTCTCAGACCATGAGTTCGCAGATCAGCTTGCTGAGTGCGACCGGATCTTCGACCGGCATTCCTTCGATCAGCAATGCCTGCTGGAACAGCAGATCGGAATATTTTGCGAGTTTATCGGGATCCTCTGTTTGCAGACGTTCGAGCGTTGCATAAACCGGATGATCCGGATTCAGTTCCAGAACACGCTCAGCCTGAATCTTTTTGCCGTTCGGCATGGTGTTGAGCACCTTTTCCATTTCGAGCGAAATATCGCCGTCACTGGACAGGCAGACGGCATGATTCTTCAGACGGTTCGAGAAACGGACTGCCTTGACCTTGCCTTCGAGTGCTTTCTGCATCGCATCAAACAGGTCTTTTGCGGCGGTGTTCTTTTCTTCAAGCGCGGTCTTGTCCTCATCGGATTCGATGCCGAGATCGCCTGCGGAAACATTCTTGAATTCCTTATCCTGATATGTCTGCATCATTTGCAGGGCAAATTCATCGACATTCTCGGTCAGATAGAGAACTTCAAATCCCTTGTCGCGGACAAGCTCTGCCGCAGGCAGTGAAGCGCAGCGGGTGACAGAATCGCCGGCAGCATAATAGATGAATTTCTGATCCTCGCGCATCCGTGTGACGTATTCGCTGAGGGTGGTAAAGCCCTCTGCATCATCGCAGCCGGAGCTGTGGAACAGCAGAAGATCTTTCAGAAGCTCTTTATTCTGACCGTATTCGTTATAGACACCGAATTTGAGCTGAATGCCGAAAGCCTTCCAGAATTCGGTATACTTTTCGCGGTCGGTATTCAGGAGCTTGGTCAGTTCATTCTTGATCGACTTTTCGAGCGATTTTGCGATCAGCTTGAGCTGACGGTCATGCTGGAGCATTTCACGGGAGATGTTCAGCGAGAGATCTTCCGAATCGACCAGACCTTTGACAAAGCTGAAATGATCCGGCAGCAGGTCAGCGCATTTTTCCATGATCATAACGCCGGATGCATAGAGCTGCAAGCCCTTTTCATATTCCTTGGAATAATAGTCAAACGGTGCTTTTGCGGGGATATAGAGCAGGGAATTATAGGTAACAGTACCCTCGCTGCGGTTATGGATATGCAGCAGCGGATTGCCGTTGTAATCGAAGAATTTATCACGGTAGAATTTGTTGTAATCCTCATCGGTCAGCTCATTCTTATTCTTTTTCCACATCGGTGTCATGCTGTTGAGTGTTTCGACTTCGATATGTGTTTCATATTCAGATTCGCTGCCCTCTTTGAGTTTTTCACGGCTGACTTCCATGCGGATGGGGAAGCGGATATAATCGGAATATTTCTTGACAAGCTCGCGGATGCGGTATTCTTCCAGAAATTCGGAATACTTTTCGTCATCGGTATCTTCGAGCAGTTCCAGAACGATCTCCGTGCCGGCATCCGATTTTGTGCAGGTGTCGATCGTGTAGCCGTCAGCGCCTTCCGACTGCCATTCGTAAGCGGCATCCGAGCCGAATGCCTTTGTGCGGACGGTCACGCGCTTTGCGACCATGAAAGCCGAATAGAAACCAACGCCGAACTGTCCGATGATATCGGTATTCTCGTCGAGCGTGTTCTCTGTTTTGAATGCACGCGAACCGGAATGTGCAATGACACCGAGATTCTGTTCGAGTTCTTCGGCGGTCATGCCGATACCGTTATCAATGATCGTGAGCGTGCGCTTTTCCTTATCCGGACGGATCTCAATAAAGAAGTCATCGCGGTTTCTGCCGACGGTTTCATCTGTCAGCGAACGAAAATAGAGCTTGTCGATCGCATCGGATGCATTGGAGATCAGCTCGCGCAGAAAGATCTCTTTGTGTGTATAGATCGAATGGATCATCAGATCCAGCATACGTTTGGATTCAGCCTGAAATTGCTTTTGTTCCATGAAAACAGTCACCTTTCCGAAATAAATTAGCACTCCTATGTACCGAGTGCTAATATCAGTATACCACATTTTCAGAAAAAAGCAAGCCCTCTTTCTGAATTTTCACATATTTTTCACACAGACGTATCTGCGTCTTTTTTAGAAAACCTTAATAAAAATGGACTTGCAACTTTCTGCCGAAGCGTGTATAATAAGAGTACAGCTTGGTGTATCCCGAAAGGAGTGTGTCATTTTATGGAAACGATTTTGATATGTGACGATGAACGTGATATTGTATCGGCGCTGAGTATCTATCTGCGTGCCGAAGGATGGGAGACCGTCTGCGCCTACTCCGGCAGAGAGGCTGTCGAGATCGCGCGGACACAGAATATCCAGCTTATTCTGATGGACATTATGATGCCGGAAATGGACGGCATCGCGGCAATGACCGAGATCAGAAAAAACAGCAATGTTCCTGTGATCCTGCTGACTGCCAAATCGGAAGATGCCGATAAGATCCTCGGTCTGAATGTCGGCGCGGATGATTATATTACAAAGCCTTTTTCACCGGCAGAGGTCGTAGCGCGTGTGCGCTCTCAGCTTCGCCGTTATCTGCGGCTCGGTGCGGCAGAGGCAGACGATCCCAATATTCTGACGGTCGGCAGTATCTCACTGGATATGAAGGCGCGTTCTGCAACGCTGGACGGCGTGCCTGTTCCGCTGACACCGATCGAATATGAGATCCTTTCGCTGCTGATGCATAATATCGGGACGGTTTTTCCGCCGCGTGAGATCTATCAGGCAGTCTGGAAGGCGAATCCGATCGGCTCGGAAAATACCGTTGCCGTGCATATCCGGCATCTGCGCGAAAAGCTGGAGATCAATCCGCAGGAGCCGCGTCAGATCAAGGTGGTCTGGGGGCAGGGCTATAAGCTCGAAAAGCCCTGAAAGGGGTGTATTGATCCTTCATGTCAAAAACACAAACGCATAACAGCACGTTCTGCGCAATTTCTGTGATCCTCTCGATCGTATTCATGTGGGGGTTCGGTATTGCGCTGCTGACCGTGATCCTGAACTGCGGCATCGGCTATTCCGACGATAACAAGGCGGATTTCCGCAGGCTCTTTCTGGAAATGACCGCGCAAAATGAAGAACCGCTTGTGGAAGCCTATCTGCAAATGTATCTGCACAGTCAGCAGAATGATGAGGCTTCGATCAGTCTGACGCAGGCGCTTCATACCTATCAGTCGCATTTTGCACCGGAAAATACCAATTTCCGCTTTGACGCAATGGACAGCGACGGCAAACTGCTCCTGACAAATGATCCCGATTCCGGCAGCGGCGTACAGATGCTTGCCTCACAGGTCACTACGGCAGATATCATACTTGGTGAGCGCGGCTATCAGATCCGCCGGCATTTTGACGATCCGGCAGAATCTTATGAGAGCATTGTCTGCGGTGATGCTTCCGCGTATCTGGATGCGCCGCATGAATACCAGCTCTGGTATTTCACAAATGACCGCGTCGATTCGGTCTACCATGAAGGACTGAATCTGCGGATGTATGCAAATCCTTATGTTGAATACCGGATATTTGATTCCAAAGCGGCAGCAAAGGATTTCGACTATTCAGCCGTATACGGCGAAAAGTGCAGCTGGGAGATCGTTGTATCATCGGAAGTGCCGGAAAATGTCCTGTCACAGTTCGCTGACGCACAGCAGACGTATGCCAATCTGGGGAATACTGTGGTTGTCCGTATCAGTGCCTACGGATCGTGTGAGGAAACGCACGATACGCTCGATCATTATTACGAAATGAAACGGAACGGACAGGTCGTGACGGCGGGGGATCCGGAGCTTGAAACATTGCTGACAGGCGGACTTGATATCACGATCCGTGCTTCACATACGGATACGCTTTCCTGCTATATCCGAACATATCTGCCGGAGAAAATGGAAACAGATGATACGATCCGCTCGAATTATGCAGTATTCTCGCTGCTGTTCCGGCATTCGGAATGGTTCGTGATGCTGATGTTTATTCTGCTGGTCATGACCGTGATCACGCTGATCGCAATGTGTGCCGCCGCGGGACCGCGTGATGATGCCGGAAATCTGATCGTATCGCGTGTGCATGAGATCGCGTATGAATGTTTCTGGATTCTGCCGCCTGCATCGCTGCTCGGTTCGCTTGTGGTACTGCGATTTCTCTTCGACATCAGCACATCATACCGTATCATTGCAATTTTCTGCATCGGCATGATAATGTGTATCGCGGCGTGCTGTGTTCTGTGGCTTTATACGACCGCGATCCGCACCAAAGCCGGCACATTCTGGAAAAGCTTCGGCATTGTACGTTTTTTCCGGTTCCTGTTCGGGATGTTCCGTTACAGGACATTTGCGGTGATCGCGCTGCTGCTGCTTTCCGGACTGCTGTTTGTTTTGAATGCGTTTATCCTGCCGAGTTCCGAAAAGGAAGGCGCTGTGGTGATCTGCTGTGCGGATGTTCTGGTGCTGATCGCTGTTATATACGGTGTCTATGCGTATTTTGAGCTGCACAGACACGTTCAGGAGATCGAGAAAGGCAATTTTCAGCCTGCATCGCATCCCGTGCCGCTTGGCGGCGATTTTGAAAAATTCGACGGCTCGCTCAACGATATCACGCACAGCATCGAGGAAATTGTTGCACGGCAGACAAGGGCGGAGCATCTGCGGACGGAGCTGATCACCAATGTTTCGCATGACCTGAAAACGCCGCTGACTTCTATTGTCAATTATGTCGATCTGCTGAGCCGTGAACCGATGCAGACCGAAGCGGCAGGGGAATATCTGGAAGTGCTGCGCAGACAGGCGGCTCGCCTGAAAAAACTGACGATCGACCTTGTGGACGCATCAAAGGCATCGACCGGCAATCTTTCCGTTGAACTGATGCCGACTGATATACAGGTGCTGATCGCGCAGATCGCCGGAGAATATGAGGGGCAGCTTGCCGAAAAAGAATTATCGCTTGTGCTGAATGTGCCGGATGAACCGATGATGATCCTTGCGGACGGCAGACAGATCTGGCGCGTATTTGACAATCTGCTGAATAATGCCTGCAAATATGCACTCTCCGGTACCCGTGTGTATCTGGATGTTTACGCAGAAGATGAACACGCGAAAATTTCGCTCAAGAATATATCGGCACAGCCGCTGAATGTTTCGCCGGAAGTGCTGATGGAGCGTTTTATCCGCGGCGATGCATCCCGTCATACTGAGGGCAGCGGTCTGGGACTTTCGATCGCGCGTGATCTGACTGCTCTGCAAAACGGCAGGCTGACACTCAGTACAGACGGCGATCTGTTTAAGGCGCATCTGGAATTTCCGCTTTATCATTCGCCGGGGACAGAAACGATACCGGATGAAACGATATCTGCGGCTGAACCGGCAGGATCGGAAAATTTGCGGAACAAAGTTTGAATACAGATGCTCTGCAAAATTGTGCAATATACAGAAAAGCAATGGAAAAGACCGCGAATCTCTTGCATTTTTGCGGAAAAAGTGGTATGATATGAAATAGTGAATGATGAGATAAAGAAAGACCGGAAAAACAATTCCGGTCTTTCTCTTTTACAGATTTCAGTCAGCAGGACGGAATGCCGCAGTGTACTCCGCCCGACGAAAGGAGAAATATGAAAATCAGAAAATTCGGCAGCACGGAAGCGAAGATTTATGAGCTGGTCCATCCGATCGCAGAGGAACAGGGACTGATCGTCTGGGATGTGCGGTATGAAAAGGAAGGCGCAATGTGGTATCTGCGCGTGTTCCTTGACCACATGGAGCGTCCGGTCAATATTTCGGACTGTGAAGCCGTCACAAGACCGCTGAATAAGCTGCTTGACGAAACCGATCCGATCCCGCAGACCTATACATTGGAGGTCGGCTCTGCCGGACTGGAACGTGAACTGATCCGCGAAACGCATTTCGATGCCTGCGAGGGCAGCAAGGTGCGCGTTCGTCTGATCCGTCCGCTGGAAAACGGCGAAAGAGAACTGGTCGGAACGCTGACCGGCTGTGACCGTGAAACAGTAACCGTTGATACGGACGGTACGTCACAGACGCTTCCGCTTTCCGGCATTGCATTTGTCAAACTGGCGGATTTTGATGAGGATGAAGTGAAGCGTGCGGCGGAAGAAAAGGCTGAAAAGTAACAGCCGCAGTTTAATATAGTATATCATTATAGTGACAGCTCCGGCGGGAGCTGATACTTTCAGGAGGAAAAATGCCATGAACAAGGATAACAAGGATTTCTTTGAGGCGCTTTCGGAACTCGGCAGCGAAAACCGCGTAGAGCAGGCGATGCTTGTCGAGAAGATCGAAACAGCTATGCTCAAGGCTGCGCAGAAAGCGTACCCCTACGCTGAGGATGACGATATCCGCGTGGAGATCGAACCGGCTGCAAAACGTTTCGATATCTTCATGAAAAAGAGCGTAGTCGAGGGTGAGCCGAAAACGGATTATGAGGTCAGCTACATGATCGCTAAAATGTACGATCCGAACTGTGAGCTCGGCGACCTTGTGGAATGCAAGCTCGATCCGGTCAAATTCGGCAGAAGTATTGCACAGTTTGCAAAGCAGAGCATCCGCGGCGATCTCCGGACGATCAACCGTCAGCAGATGATGGAGAAATTTGAATCCAAAGAACACGAGATCATTACCGTAAAAGTGACGCAGGTCGATCCGGTGCGCGGTACGGTGACTGTTGAATACGATCACACCGAGCTTTATCTCTCCCGCAATGAGCAGCTCTTTACCGAAACAATGATCGACGGCAAGCCGGTCAGAGTGTATGAGCAGCTGAAGGAAGGAGATTTTATCAAGGTCTTTGTTACAACGATCGCAAACCGTGAGAAAAAGCCGATCGTCCGTATTTCCCGTGTGGACAGAGGCTTTGTCGAAAAGCTTTTTGAGCAGACGATCCCCGAGATCGCAGACGGTACTGTTGAGATCCATGCAGTATCCCGTGAGGCAGGCTTCCGTTCCAAGATCGCGGTCAGCTCACATGATCCGAATGTTGATGCGATCGGTACCTGCATCGGACCGCACAGCACCCGTATCAATACCGTTCTGAATGAACTGCACGGAGAGAAGATCGACATTATTCCGTATTCCGATGATCCGGAGGAATTTATCACCCGTGCGCTTGCACCGGCAACGGTCATCTCGACCACCATTTCCGATGAAGGAAACCATGAGGCAACGGTCGTCGTCCCGAACGATCAGCTTTCGCTTGCGATCGGCAATAAGGGACAGAATGCAAAGCTCGCTGCAAAGCTCACCGGCTATAAGATCGACATCAAGCCGGAATTCCCCGATCCGGAGCCGGAAGAGGATGATGTTCATGCAGAGGGCTATGAGATCCTTGAGGATGCCGCAGAGCTGGATCAGCTTGACGGCGGCAGCGCTGAGGTCTGAACCGTATGACACCGAAAAAGCTCCCGATGCGGATGTGCCTCGGCTGTAATGAAATGAAGCCGAAGCGTGAGCTGATCCGCGTCGTTCATCAGAAGGACGGTACGATCCTGCTCGATGCAACCGGAAAACAGGCAGGCCGCGGCGCGTATATCTGCCCGAAACCGGAATGCCTGAAGGCGGCGCGAAAAGCAAGACGGCTCGAAAAAGCGTTTTCCTGCCGTATCTCCGAGGAGATATATGATTCGCTTGAAGCCGCTCTGCAATCGGCGGAGAACGCTGAACAGGAGGGTGCTTCCGATGCCTGATGCAGCCGAAAACCGCTTGACCGCCAGTCTTACCATGTGCCGGAAGGCAGGAAAGCTCCTGCTCGGTTTCGATGCGGTCAAGGAGGCGGCGCAGCAGGGGAATGTCAGATTATTTCTGCTCTCTGCGGATGCTTCCGCCAAAACGGAAAAAGAAATCCGATTTTTTGCCGGTACGCTTCCCGTCCGGAAGCTGCCGATGGATATGGATACGCTGAAACTGTATTTCCGGAAACGGACTGCTGTATTCGGCGTCTGTGAGGACGGATTCGCGGCAAAAATGCTTTTGCTGCTGCCGGAATCCGAAGAATGAAGTAAACCAAACGTATCTGCACCCCGAATCGGCTGCGGATACGATGAAGCCCATTGCGGTTTTGCATAGACCGCAGAAAACCGATAGGGGGTATTTGCCTATGCCAGCAACAAAGGTGAAACTGAGTGAGTTTGCCGCAGATTTGAATCTCTCCGCACAGGAGGTCGCCGATCAGCTGAAAACGCTGGACGACAAGGTCAGAAAGCCGACGACGGCGCTGACCGATACGGAAATGAACTATTTGCTTGAATTTTATACACAGCAGAATCAGGTGCAGAATTTTGATGCATATTTTGCAGACCGAACCGAGCAGGAAAAGACGCAGCCGGTGAAAAAGCCGAAGCGTGCAGCAAAGCCGGAACAGGTCGCCCGTCCGAAAAAACAGGAATCCAAAAAGCAGGAGCCGAAGAAAACTGTCAAACCTGCTGATGCACCGAAGGCAAAGCCTGCTGAAACAGAGGTCAAGCCGCAGGAGACTGCACCTGCTGTGAAAGCTGTACCGGAAACCGCTGCACCGGCTGAAACCGTATCTGCCGCAAAGTCCGAAAATACCGCAGCGCAGGAGAAAACAGCACAGGCTGCTGTTCAGCCTGCCGCTGAGCCGGCAGCACCGGCAGCACCGGCAGCACCGGCGGCACCGCGTGTCCTGACGGCCGCGGAAACCGAACGCAGAGCGAGAGAACGTGCCGCAATGTATGAAAAGCAGCACGCTGAAAAGGCTGCACGGCGTGAACGCAATCAGAAGAATCAGCAGCTCCGTGCGCAGCAGCGTCAGGCAGAGGAGAATGCAAAACGTGCTGCTGAGCAGAAAGCTGCACAGGCAGCGCAGGCGGCAAAGACAGCACAGGCTGAAAGTGCTGCATCTGCTCCGAATCCGGCAGAAGCACCGAAAAAACAGCCGCAGCAGCCGCCTCAGCCGCGTAATATCCAGAAACAGGCAAAGAAACCTGCAAAGGCACAGGAGCGCGGTGAGATCGTGAAGATGGAGGGCGGTTTTGCGACCGCGACCGAGGTGCAGCCGAGTCAGCAGCGCCACATGGTCGATACGCGCGGTACCTATGTCGATCTCGATAAATATAATGAGCGCTATGAGCAGATCGCTCCGCAGGGCAGAGGCGGAAGAAATGATAATCTGTCCTCGAAAAAGCAGAAGATCAATCAGAAATCCCAGCAGCGCAAGCAGCAGGCACGTTCCGGTAAGGCAAGAGAGACTGAGGCGGAAAAGCTGCGCCGTCTGGAACTGGAACGCGCCAGAAAGCAGCAGCTCAAGGTCATGATCCCGGACAGCATCGTTGTCAGCGAACTTGCTATACGCCTGAAAGTTCAGGTCAAGGATGTGATCAAGAAGCTCATGGGACTCGGCGTTATGGCGAATATCAATGAGGAAATTGATTTTGATACCGCTGCACTTGTCGCGGAAGAACTCGGTGCAAAGGTCGAGCATGAGGTCATCGTGACCATTGAGGAACGTCTGATCACTGATGAGGCAGATCCGGAGGATTCCCTCGAAGAACGCTGCCCTGTCGTTGTTGTTATGGGACACGTTGACCACGGTAAAACTTCTATTCTTGACCGTATCCGCAATGCAGAAGTTGCTGCATCCGAAGCAGGCGGCATCACGCAGCATATCGGTGCATATCAGGTGAAGCATGACGGCAAGGTCATTACTTTCCTTGATACGCCCGGACATGAGGCATTTACTTCGATGCGTGCCCGCGGTGCAAATATCACCGATATCGCAATTCTGGTCGTTGCAGCGGATGACGGTATCATGCCGCAGACGATCGAATCCATCAACCACGCAAAGGCTGCCGGCGTTTCGATCATCGTTGCGATCAATAAAATGGATAAGGAAGGCGCAAACCCTGAAAAAGTCAAGCAGCAGCTCACCGAATATGAGCTTGTCTGTGAGGAATGGGGCGGTGATACGATCTGCGTACCGGTTTCTGCAAAAACCGGCGAAGGCATCGAGGAACTTCTGGAGAATATTCTGCTTGTCGCAGAAGTCCGTGAGCTGAAAGCGAATCCGAACCGCCTTGCGAAGGGTACTGTTATCGAAGCGCGTCTGGATAAGGGCAGAGGCCCGATCGCAACGATCCTCGTGCAGAACGGTACGCTGCATACCGGTGATGTTATCATCGCAGGTACGGCAGTCGGTAAGGTCCGTGTTATGACAAACTATAAGGGTAAGGTCGTGACCGAGGCAGGTCCGTCCGTTCCGGTCGAGATCACCGGTCTTGCGGAAGTGCCGAGTGCCGGCGATGTATTCAATGCTGTTGAAGATGAGCGTCTTGCGAAGGAACTCGTTGAGCAGAGAAAGCATGAAGCGAAGGAAGAACAGTTCAAGAGCTACCGCAAGGTGACGCTCGATAATCTGTTCTCGCAGATCGCCGAGGGCGAGATGAAGGAACTGCCGCTGATCGTCAAGGCTGACGTTCAGGGCTCTGTTGAAGCGGTAACACAGTCCCTCGAAAAGCTGACAAATGAAGAAGTCCGCGTCAAGGTCATTCACGGTGCGGTCGGTGCGGTTTCCGAGAGCGATGTCATGCTCGCATCCGCATCCAATGCGATCATTGTCGGCTTCAATGTCCGTCCGATGCCCGGTGCAACGGATGCTGCCGCAAGAGACGGCGTGGATATCCGCCTCTACCGCATCATTTACGATGCGATCGAAGAAGTATCGACGGCTATGAAGGGTATGCTTGCTCCGAAATTCCGCGAAGTCGAAATGGCGCGGATCGAAGTGCGTCAGGTTTATCACATTTCCAGTGTCGGTACGGTTGCCGGCTGCTATGTCACAGACGGCAAGGTGACGCGCCAGTGTCAGATCCGTGTTGTGCGTGACGGCATCGTAGTCGCGGAAGATCAGATCGATTCTCTCCGCCGCTTCAAGGATGATGTCAAGGAAGTTGCGACCGGTTATGAGTGCGGCATTTCGCTCGAACGCTTTGCCGATATCAAAGAAGGCGATATCCTTGAAGCATTTATCATTGAGGAGTATCGTGAGGACTGATCTTGAAATGAACGTCCGGTACGGATAAATCTGTGCCGGACGGGATGATCTGAAAACGGAGGGATAGAATGGAAATTCAGAGAATGAGCAATGCCGATATGCTGCAATATTGCGATGAGGCACTTGCATGGCCGGATTTCGGCCCGATCGACACCCTGTTTTTTGAAACTGTCAGACGGATTCTGACGGGCGAATTCAGTGCGCAGGAGAATCTCGATAATCCGGAAACGATTTTTGATTCGGAAGGTTTCTTCAATGAAACCGAAACTTCCGGTGACTATTACAATCCTGAGGCGGATAGCTCGATCACAGTCTGACGATCCGAACCGATAGGAGAATATTTATGGCTAGCTTCAAAATCGGCCGTTTGCAGGAGGATATCCTGCGTGAACTGACGGCAATCATGCGGGAGGAGATCAAAGATCCGCGCATCACACCGGATCTGACGATCGTCCGCGCAGAGCTTTCCGGCGATATGGGACACTGTAAGGCGTATATTTCCAGCCTGACTGATCTTTCACGGGCAGAGGAAGCCTGCAAAGTCCTGACCAAGGCTTCCGGCTTTATCCGGAAGGAACTGTTTCACAGACTCAAGCTGCGCAAATCGCCGGAGATGCATTTTATTCCGGATGATTCGATCGCCTATGCGGCAGATATCAGCGAAAAGCTCAGCGGTCTCGGTCTGACAGAGGGGAATACGCCTGCTGTCGAACCGACAGAAACGGAATTCTGATTTTATCCGATATCTGAAAAAGGAGGCGCTGTATGGAGCATTCAGAGGTTATCAGCAGAGAGATCGACAGCAAAGCAGCGTATGCGATGCTCAGATCGCTTCGGGATGTTCACATTCTGATCCATCGCTCACCGGACGGAGATTGTATCGGCGGCGGCTATGCGCTCTATCATTTGTTCCGGCAGCTCGGGATCCGTTCCCGTGTCTGCTGCGCCGATCCCATTCCGGATACGTTCCGGGATATTACCGAAGGCATCGTGTTTGAGGAATTTGAACCGCAGGTTCGCATTTCGGTCGATGTTGCCGACAGAAAATTGTTCGGTGATCTGCCGGATGCTGATAAAAACGCAGATATCCTGCTCTGTATCGACCATCATATTTCCAATATGCATTATGCGGAGAATCTTTGCTGGAATCCGCATTCGGCGGCTGCCTGTGAAGTGCTGTTCCGGATGCTTCAGGAGAATGAGATCCCGCTGACACGGGAACTGGCACTCTGTCTGTATACCGGCATCTCGACTGATACCGGCTGTTTTCAGTTCAGCAATGCCGATGCCGCCGCATTTGATGCGGTCGCGCAGATCAAGACGGCATTCCCCGATCTGCCCTATGCACGGCTCAACCGCGAATTTTTCGTGCTGAAATCGCAGGGACGCATCCGTCTGGATACGCGCCTGATGCAGAATGTGCAGCTTTCCGCAGACGGTCAGGTGGCACTGATCTATCTGCCTTATGCATGGATGCAGGAATTGAATGTATCTTCGGATGAGGTGGACGGCGTTGCAAATCTGCCGATGCAGATCATCGGCGTGGAGATCGGCATTACCTGTAAGCAGCAGCAGGACGGTTCATACCGGATCTCGCTGCGTGCCGGTGAACACGCGGATGTTTCCAAGGTGGCAAATCATTTCGGCGGCGGCGGTCATGTCAAGGCAAGCGGCTGCTCGGTCTTTGAAGGTACACCGGAAGAAGTATGCAGAAAGCTGATGGACGTTTCATCTGCTGTTTTGCAGGACGGGGGAACGGTTCAGGCATGATCGGCAGCGGTATTCTGGTGATGAACAAGCCGCAGGGCTTTACCTCATTTGATGTGATCGGAAAGCTGCGCGGTATTTTGAAAATGAAACGGCTCGGTCATACCGGTACACTCGATCCGATGGCGACAGGCGTTCTGCCGGTTCTGATCGGAACGGCGGCGCGTGCCTGCGATATCCTGCCGGACGAAGGAAAATCCTATCGTGCGGCGTTTCAGCTCGGAACAGTCACCGATACGCAGGACAGTACCGGAACGGTTCTGGAAACACATTCGTTTGATGTATCCGCAGATGAATTGCTTGCAGTCCTGCCGCAGTTTATCGGTGAGATCAAACAGATCCCGCCGATGTATTCAGCGGTGCAGATCAATGGAAAGCGGCTCTATGAGCTTGCGCGGGAAGGCAGAGAGATCGAACGGCCTGCGCGGACGGTGACAATCAGTTCACTGACACTTGAAAGCTACGATCCGGCATCCGGCTGCGGAATTCTGGCGATCGACTGCGGAAAAGGGACGTATGTCCGCACGATTCTGCATGATATCGGAACGGTTCTCGGCTGCGGCTGCATGATGACTGCATTGGAGCGAACCGCCGCCTGCGGCTTTTCGCTTGCAGATGCACATACTTTTGATGCGGTGCAGAATGCGGCTGACGGCGGACAGCTTGAATCGCTGATCGTTCCGACGGACAGGCTTTTTCTGACACTTCCGGCGATTCGGCTCGGTGAAGCACAGACAAGGCTTTACCGCAACGGCGTGAAACTTGATCTGAATCGTGTGAAGGGAATCTGTGCGGATGCTCCGCGCTGCCGTGTCTACGGAACAGACGGCGCTGAACAGCGTTTTCTCGGACTTGCCGAAGCTGATTTTGCAGACGGATGTCTGCGTGTTTATAAAAATCTATGAGGAGATGACCACACATGACGCAGGAATTGCATGAGGCACAGAATCCTGCCAGAATCCCGATCGCTGCGGCTCTCGGCATATTCGACGGCGTGCATCTCGGACACAGGCGTGTGCTTGCACATACCCTTTCTCACGGTGCCTGTCATGTTGTGACCTTTGCAGCAGATTCCATGCCGCATAAGCGCGGCAAGGCTGTGCGCTATATTTATAATGATGAGCAGAAACGCCGTCTGCTGACGGCCTGCGGTGCAAATGCAGTATACGCGCTGCCGTATACCGAACTTTCCGATCTGGACGGTGCGAGCTTTTGCAAGCAGATTTTGCAGGAGCAGATCCATGCAGACAGCGTGATCGTCGGAGAGTTTTTCCGCTTCGGAAAAGATGCTGCCAATACGGCTTCTGATCTGAAACGCTTCGGACAAAGATTCGGCTTTTCCGTTGAGATCGTGCAGCAGCTTCGGGATGAAGCCAATGTGCCGCTTTCATCGAGCCATGTCCGTTTTCTGCTGGAAAGCGGTGAGATCGAGAAAGCCAATCAGCTGCTCGGCGCGGATTATCAGATCCTGTCACACGTTGTAACAGGTCAGCAGCTCGGCAGCACCGTTCTCGGCATCCCGACTGCAAATCAGCTGTTCGAGCCGTGGCAGTGCATCCCCCACAGGGGCGTATATGCTTCTTTTGCGGAGATCAACGATATCTGGGTCCCGGCGATCACCAATATCGGCGTGCGCCCGACTGTTACCGGCGGCAATGCGCAGCCGATCGCTGAAACGCATCTGATCGACTGGAACGGTGATCTGGTCGGCAAGCTGCTGCCTGTCACGCTCTGCCGCTTTATTCGTCCTGAACGCACGTTTGATTCGATGGAGTCACTCGCTGTGCAGATCAAGCGCGATATCCGGACAAGAATGCGCTATCTTCCTGCGGACGGTATCTCTGCGGCGGAACAGAACGGTTCACTGTAAGAATACTATGCAGTTTTCTTTGGCTCAACACGGGATTATCACATGATAATACTAAAATATATCCGTATGAAATATTTTTCAGAAAGGACTGAAACTGATCCATGATTGAAGTGCGGAATCTGACGAAGCATTATGGCGATAAGCACGCGGTCAATGATATCAGCTTTACTGTTGAGGACGGAGAGATCCTCGGATTTCTCGGCCCGAACGGTGCAGGCAAATCTACGACAATGAATATGCTTACCGGCTATATTTCTTCAACCTCCGGTCAGGCACTGATTAACGGTGTCGATATTCTGGAGGATCCCATCAAGGCAAAATCCTATATCGGCTATCTGCCGGAACTGCCGCCGCTGTATATTGATATGACGGTGAAGGGCTATCTCAACTACATCTTTGACCTGAAAAAGTGCAAACTGCCGCGTAAGGCACACCTCAATGAGGTCATGACACTGACAAAGGTCAATGATGTGCAGGATCGTATCATCAAAAACCTCTCGAAAGGTTATAAGCAGCGTGTCGGTCTGGCACAGGCGCTCATCGGCAATCCGCCGGTGCTGATCCTCGATGAACCGACCGTCGGTCTTGATCCGAAGCAGATCCTTGAGATCCGTACCCTGATCAAGAAGCTCGGCAGAAACCATACCGTTATCCTTTCTTCGCATATCCTGAGCGAGATTCAGGCTGTCTGCGACCGCATCATCATCATCAATCACGGTGTTGTCGCAGCACATGATACGACCGATAACCTCTCGCGCAATGTTTCCAACGATCACCGTATCATCGCAAGGATCGAAGGTCCGCGTGATGAGATCATCAAAGCAATGCGCAAGATCACCGGCATCAAATATGTCAAGGCGGATATGGAGCGTGAACCCGGTGTCTATGAGTACGAGCTGGAAGCTGTACCGGGCAGCGATATCCGCAGAGAGCTGTTCCAGATCGCTGCACAGAATAACTGGCCGCTGCTCTCCGCACGTTCTGCTGAAATGACACTTGAAGATGTGTTCCTCAAGATCACAATGGGTGAAGGTATCGTCATTCCGAATGCAGAGGATACCGCAGATGCAGAGAAGGGAGAAAAAGCATAATGGGCGCGATCTTCAGACGCGAATTCGGTGCTTATTTCACATCGAGTATCGCATACATTTTCCTTGCAGTATTCTGGGTGTTTTCCGGATACTTTTTCTTTGCAGGCTGTCTTGTTCCTGCAAAAACCGATATGGCAAATATGTTCCAGAGTATGTTCCTGATCATCATTTTCCTGATCCCGATCCTTACGATGCGTCTGTTCAGTGAGGAGAAAAAACAGAAAACGGAACAGGGACTCCTGACAGCGCCGGTCAGTCTCGGCGAGATCGTTTTCGGCAAGTATTTTGCCGCACTTGCACTCTATACCATCGCACTGCTGATGCCGTTTGTTTATGCGCTGATCCTGAGCGGCTTCGGTGTTGTCGAGTGGGGTATGGTGTTTGCGAATTTCCTTGCGCTTTTCCTGCTCGGTGCAGCATTTATTGCTGTCGGTGAGCTGGTTTCCGCACTGACTGAAAACCAGATCGCGGCGGCTGTTCTGAGCTTTATCGCACTGATGGTGCTGTATATGATCGACGTCATCAACAATTACGTTACGATCGGTTTCCTCAATAAGGTACTGGATGTGCTGAGCTTCTATCGCAAGTATTATGCGATCACCTGCGGTCTGTTCAATGTATCTACGATCATTTTCTATATCAGTGTTGCTGCTGTGTTTAACTATCTGACGATTCGCGTGTTTGAGCGCAGACGCTGGAGCTGAGGAGGGATTCTGTTATGAGTAAAAAAGAAGAAATAAAGCAGGAGCTGGAATCCGCCGAAAAGGTCTCCGCAGCTGACGCGCTGAAGGAGATCGCAGAGGAGGAACAGGCTGCTGCTGCTTCCGAAGAAAAGGATGCTGATTCCAAAAAGAAGAAAAAGCGTTCACGTACACCGGAAGCTGAAAAGGAACGCGCGCTGAAAAGCGTCAAGCGCCGCAAAAAGTTCAAATACGGTTCACTTGCGGCAATCATTACGATCGTGTTCGTTGCGATCGTTGTCGCGGTCAATCTGATCTGCGGAATGCTCGATGAACGCTATAACTGGAATATCGACCTGACCTCACAGGGACTTTATCAGATCGACGATCAGACGGTTGATTTCCTGCATAAGCTGAACGATGATGTCAAGATCACGGTGCTTGCAAATGAGGCATATTTCCTGGAAGATTCCAATCTGAAAGTGCTTTCGGAAACACTGACACGCTTCAAGACCGAATCGAACGGCCATATCAGTGTTGAATATGTGGATGCAAACAAGAATCCGGAAGCGATCTCGGTTTTCAAGCAGAATTATACCGGCGATCTTCAGTCCGGTGACGTTGTCATTGCAAAGGATGATCTTGTCCGTGTGATCGCAATGTCCAACGGCGGCTACAGAACAAACGGCCCGACTTCCTATCTGTTTGAGCAGAATGTCAGCATCGACTATTCGACTTATCAGCAGACTTCCACGCTGTCATTTGTCGGTGAGCAGTCTTTGATCTCTGCGATCATGGGTGTGACTGACCTCAATCCGGTGAAGATCGGCATGATCGACACCACCGGCGGCAATTCGCTCTATGATGCACGCGATGCTTATAACTATCAGCGTATTCAGGAACTGCTCGAAAAGAATAACTATCAGGTCGAGTCGGTCGATATCGCGCTGGCTGATCTGAGCGCGGATTACGATGTTCTGATGCTTTGCTCTCCGTCCAATGACCTGACAGAGGCACAGATCCAGAAGATCACCGACTTCCTGAACAACAGCAATCAGTACGGCAAGAATCTGATCTATTTCGGTTCGCCGTTCAAGAGCAAGAATACAACGAATCTTGATGCGTTCCTCGAACTCTGGGGCCTCAAGTTCGGTGATGCGTATATTTCCGAGAGCAATGAGGCATCCGCACAGGTCGCATCCATTGCGATCGGTACGGTCGGCGGTATTCCGATCGTGAAGCCGAATATGGAAGCAGAGCTGAATGCGAATTATCAGGTTTCCACACTTCCGCTGATCGCACCGCTTTGCTGCCCGATCGAGCGTCTGTATGACCAGAATTCCGGCAGAAATACCAAAGCACTGCTCACAACTTCGGATACCAGCTATCTCTATCCGCTGGATGAAAACGCAAAGGATCTTGATCCGGATACCGCAGAAAAGGCCAGCTTCGATGTCGCTGTTCTTTCGGACAGCACCTTTACAGGCGGTGCAGATGTGCTGAAGAGTCAGGTACTTGCATTTGGTTCGGCATGGTTCCTTGATTATATCGTAGCGGCAAGTGCCGGCAGCTATGACAACTCCAATTATTTTATCAATTTGCTCAATACCCTGACCGGTAAGGAAGCTGCTCTGACCATCGCAACGAAATCTCTCGATGATGCAGCTATTACGATCACTGACGCACAGCGCAACGCGATCCGCAACGTGACTGTCTTTATCATTCCGCTTGCAGTTGCTGTAATCGGCGTGATCGTGTATATAAGGAGAAAGAACAGATGAACAAGACGCTGAAAGGGATCATCGGCGGCAGTGTGCTGCTTGCGATGCTCGGCGGCGTATTCGCCTATCTGAAAGTGACCGAGCCGGAGGAGGACGCTGATTCATCGTCATCGTCCTCTGACAGCGGTGTGCAGACAGAACTTTGGAATGCATATTCCGATGACATCAATCAGATCGAGGTCAAGAATCCGAACGGCGATTCCTATGTTGCATTTCGCCGTTTCGACAAGACAAAGACGACTGATGCGGAAGGCAATGAGGTCACTGAGGATATCGCAAACTATATCCTCAAAGGCTATGAAGATCTGCCGATGAATGTGACATCCATCCGTCTGCTTGCGGCGCGTGCCGGATCTGTGACCTCTCAGGACACGATCGCAGAGGATGTGCCGGAAGCGGATCTTGCAAAATACGGTCTGGATAAGCCTGTTGAAGTAACGCTTTCTGTTGACAATTCCGAGGATATCAAATTTCGTATCGGCAATCAGACACCGGTCGGGGATGACCGCTATGTTGCACTCGACGGCAGCAATACCGTTTATACTGTCACACTGTTCGCTGTTGAGCCGTATCTGGACGGTATCTCTGAATATCTCGGTACGACGCTGAAAGCGGAACAGGCGGAGGATGACGATACTGTGATCGAATCGCTCCGTGTTGAGCGCAAAGACCTTGATTACGATTTCTATTTTGTTTATGATCCGTATTATGATGAAAACTCAAACGGCGGCTCAATGGCAGTTCATGTCATGGAAGAACCGGTCAAATCGCTGATCAGTGCCGAACGCTCTGCTGAGGTCACAACCGGTCTCTACGGTCTGACTGCATCGGAAGTTCTGACACCGTTCCCGAAGGATGCCGATATCAAGGCTGCCGGATTGGATGATCCGTCTGTTACCGTGACGATGAAAACCGATGACAAAAAGACGACCGTCTTTTATCTCGGCGACAGCTATCAGAATGCAGACGGCGAAACACGTTATTACGGAATGCTTGAAGGTACGGACTGTATCTACGGATTCGCACCCGACCAGATCGCCTATGAGGACATGAAAGCTGCCGATATCATTTCCAGAAACGTCATTGATATGTATGTCTGGGATATCGGTACGATGAATGTTGAGGGCGGCGGAGAAAAGCTCAGCTTTACCGTTCAGGGCGAGAGCAAGGAAGATGCTGTCGTGACCTATCAGGGCGAACAGCAGGATGATGACGGCATCGAGCGCTACCGTAAATTCTATTCCTATCTGCTCCAGACAAAGGCAGAGGATCTGATCCTGCCGGGGGATGAACCGAAGCTGACCGGTGATCCGCTTGCTGCTGTGAAGATCGACCGTCAGGACGGTAAGCGCAGCTATGATATCAAATTCTATGATGCAGGAAATATGAAGGCTTGTATCGTCATTGACGGTGAGCCAAGATTTTATTGCCGCAAATCATACGTAGACACGCTGCTGTCAAATATGAAAATCTACGATGACGCAGAGAAGGAATTTGTAATGTCCTGGTAATTACGGATTCCGCAGAAGAAAGGGAGGTTTTTCTATGAGCGAATATTTTACCTATAAATCGCGGCCGGTTGTCCGCAACGGCAGAACGCTTTATTACGGCAGCATGGCTGCATCCTATGTCGTAATGATGAATGTGACCGCTGAGGGATCGGAAGGAGAACTGAAAACCGCCTCAGAAGTCAAGTGCTATCTGATGAAAACCGATAAGAATCTGAATCCGATTGAGGCGATCACCAAAACCGCAGTTCGTACAACGCTTTTTGAAGCGCTGGAGCTTGCAGCAGCATGGCTGAAATCCACCGAGCCGGCAGTCGGCTGAATTGAAACCCAAGAACCGCCGCAGAGCAGAGAACGCTTTGCGGCGGATTTTCATGCCGAAAAAACAGCCGGTATGCTGTCTGCACACCGGCTGAACGTATCATTTACCGCATCCGCAGATTTGTCCGCGGACGGCGCATCGGATCAAAAGATACATTTGTCGCATAAGGATTATTCGGATTTGCGGCGAATTGTGCGATTTGATCCTGCACAAGCCGCAAGCCCTCACCGAAACGCTGATAATGCACGATCTCCCGTTCACGCAGAAAACGGATCACATCACGTACATCCGGATCGTCAGCAAGCCGCAGAATATTATCATAGGTGGTGCGTGCTTTCTGCTCTGCGGCAAGATCTTCGTGCAGATCAGTGACCGCATCACCGGTAGACTGGAATGTTGCTGCGGAAAAGGGGATACCTGATGCTGATGCCGGATAGATCCCGACCGTGTGATCGACGAAATAATCCGCAAAGCCCTGCGCTTCAAGCTGCTCCGGTGTCAGATCCTTCGTCAGCTGATAGATCAGCGCCGATACAATTTCCATGTGCCCAAGTTCTTCCGTTCCGATATCCGTCAAAATGCCCTGAAGTTCACGCAGCGGCATCGTATAACGCTGATTCAGATAACGCATGGAAGCACCGAGTTCACCGTCCGGACCGCCGAGCGCCAAATAGATATAATCCGTATCACAAATGATAAACGATCTCAATGCGGCCGCTTGGCTTCATTAGTATGATCTGATCAACGAATGTGTGCAGCGTCTGGTTTTTGATGATCTCGCTTGCACATGGATCTGTGAGCGTCGTCAGGCTCGTTTCTGCGCGCCATCTGAATGCACTGGTATCAGGTGTCGGTACAACCTCTATAAGCTCTGCACGAAGCGCAGAGAGCCGTTCTGTGATGCGCTGCTTGTTTTGCCTGTATTCGTCCAGCGTGTCGATACCAGCCTCAAATGCTTCTCTGACGCGCTCCAGCTTGCGCTCTTCCTTTTCGATAAGTGCCGGGATCGGTGATTCAGCCGATTTCGGCACGTTTTGTTTTATCACAAGGGATTCAAAATCAGGATCCTCCAGATCCTCGCGGATCTTGTCGAGCACGGCTGCATTGATCTTGGCGATTGAGATCGCGTGCGATATCTTGCACTTGCCTCTGCCATAATTGTGGCATTGCAGGTATTTCCCAGTCGATGACATGATCAGAGTTCCGCCGCAATGATCACAGCGAACCATGCCTTTGAGCATGAATTGCACCGGCTGATCGTTCCTGGCGTATTTCTTATACATCTTCTTGGTGTCGGCACGCTTGGCCTGCGCAGCGTCAAAGACTTCCTGTGTGATGATTGGCTTGTGCTGACCGTCAACACATTGATCCTGTTCATGGAAACGATCAGAGCGATCGCCGGTCAGACTGCGCCGCAGCTTGCCGAGGTATACCGGATTCGTCAAAATGTACTCTACCGTGCGATTCTCGAATGGGTTGCCGTGCCTTGATGTAATTCCCATCTCATTGAGCTTGCGTGCGATCTGGCGCACAGGAACGCCGCTCAGATAGTCCTCAAAGATCATCTGCACGATCGGAGCAGCTGTCTCATCCGGGAAGAAGATGCCGTCCTGCATCCGGTAACCGAACGGCGGCTGTGATACGACTCCGCCGCGGGAGAACTTCTCAGACATGCCGCGTCTAACTTCCTCAGCGAGGTTCAGGCTGTAGTATTCGTCCATTGCCTCGATCAGTGCTTCGATCAGGATTGAGGTCTTGTCTTCAGTGAGCTGCTCGGAGATGCTGATAACCTCGATGCCGCATTGCTTGCGCAGCATCGACTTGTATACAATGCTGTCCTCGCGGTTCCGGGCGAACCGGCTGAACTTCCACAGCAGGATGACGTCAAAGGGCTTCGGCTTCAGCTTTGCTGTGCCGATCATGCGCTGGAACTCCACGCGCTTGTCAGTTTTTCTGCCGCTGATGCCCTCGTCAGCGAAGACGAATTCTTCCGGCAGGATCAGGTCATGCTCCTTGGCATACTTCCGGATTGCTTTGAGCTGGCTGTCCGGCGAAAACTCAATCTGATCCTCTGTAGATACACGGATATATGCCGCGGCGGTTTTCATAGGCAGCGCTCCTTTCATACTTTGTATGACACTTACGTATCCTCTGTGCGTTCAGTTCTTGGCGTGCTGCGAATCAATCCGTCAATATGTTCATGAAGGTTCGGCTTAATCGTAGCTCCCATCGGTGCAAGAATCATATCAATACCTTCGCGGCGTGCCTGTTTTGAGGCTGGAACGAAATCACTATCTCCAGATATCAGTATGATTTGATCAACCTGCTTTTTGAGCGCCAAAGAAGTCATATCGACGCCAATTCTCATATCAACACCTTTTTGGATAATTTCAAGCCGAAAGTCTCGTTCTGTTAAGTCTGCTACTTGAATATCGCCTCGAACTAGCTTTTTTACAGCTTTTGTGTCGAGAGAATAGTGCAGAGAATCTTCGGATAATTCGCCAAGTCGTAGAGCGAATTTCCTCATATTTTTCAGTTCGTTCAGGAAATCAACTTGCCAACGGTATAAATCTGTTGTTTTCAGATCAACAGTAGTTTGAAGAAGCGGATGATATACTTTTTTGCTGCTCGGCGGGCAGTCATAATAAAAAATACGATACAAATCACGCTTTTCATGCTTGTTTTGATGAAGAAGCCACATACAGTAAGATTTTAGTTCTTCTGCACGTTCATGTGGCGTTTTTTCTCCCCACAGATTATGTGCTCTTATTTTATAGAATCCACCATCAACGAGAATTGCAGTTTTTTTATCAAACTTCTCAATACGTTCATTTTGTGTATCCGGCATATTTGTACCTCCTGAATATAAAAAGCCCCCGGGTTCGTCACACCCCTTATAGCGGGGGGAGTACTGCCGAGGGCTCACTTTCAGTTGTAATCGATTGATTACAATTCTAGTATACGCGATTCTCGGCAAAATGTCAACTCTTAAATTCTGGCGTTTTTTGAAGAAAAAAGCAGCTTTTCGGTCAAAATTACTCAAAAAGCGGCGAAAATCGAATGTCAACATTTTGTTGACAGTTTTCGACATAACTGCTGATGTGCATTTTTATACACACGGATGCTCTTGACAAAACAAATGTTTCGTGCTACAATGGAATTATAGAACACTTGTTCGCGTTGGCTGACTTCGGTCAGTCGGCGCTTTTTTCTTTTTGGCTTTCTTCATGCCACTTTGCAAATAGCTCTTGTTTCGCATAAAACAATACCTTGGTCTTGCGAAAGTCAGGAAGCTGCCGGTACATATCAACTAAATCATGTTCATCAGCTGAAAGGCGATTTACTGTATGCGCTGCTTCTAATTGTGCTTCTAAGTGATCTCTGTCAGTTTGCCATTTTAGTGCAATGTTCAAATCGCTGCCAGCAGTTTCTAATATATCTTGATCTATCCCGTTTACCGTATCAAGGACAGAATCATCAACAACAATTTCACTTTTGCCGAGCAGATAATCGACAGATACGCTAAAGTAATTAGATATTCGTTGTAGTGTATCACCTTTTGGCACATTTCCATTTTTTTGCCAATCTCCTATTGCATTGATATTAAGCCCCAGATCGGCAAGAAACTTCTTTTGTGTTATTCCACGTTCCTTTATGAGCTTTTTGAGATTATCGACAAACAATGACATAATATTACACCTCTTTTCTGTATTAATATACAAAATCAAGAAAAATCATGATTTGATATTGACAGTCAAGAAAATCCATGATATAATAGCGACAGAAACAAGATTATTCTTGATTCATTTACAGTATAACACACCAGAGTAAAAATGTCAAGTGGAAAGCGAGGTGAAAGAAAATGCAAAGACCGATGACAGCAAACCTGTATAAGGCGCGTCTGGCTATGCTCGGTCTGACGCAGGCATCCATCCTGCCGAAGATCAGAGCCATGACAGAGATGAGCGTCAACTCGACGCAGTTGTCTGCCGCCCTGAATGGTGTCGGAATGCAGCCGAAGCACGAGCGAATCCGCGAAGCAGTCGAAACGCTGCTCAATGAACTGGAAAAAAAGGAGGAAACCTGAAAATGCATGAACTGAAAACAGGCTCGGAAGTCGGCACGGGATAGGCGAAAGCGATTTCACTCTGACAGCAAATGTTGCCACAGAGTGACCGTCCAAACCATCATCCGCATAAACTACAGAGAAAGGGGCTGATCTTATGGCAAGAAACCAGAAGCTGGAAGTTGTGAGCTACATCAGAATGCCGGACGGCAGCAGAATGCTGTTTGATGATCTCACACCGGAGAAAAAGCAGTATGTCCGTGAGAAGATCGCGGAGAATGTCGGCAGGACGATCGGGCGTTACCTCTCGGAGCATCCGGAGGAAATCGAACCGTTCAGCCGGTGCAAAGGCGTCCGACTGATCCCTGATCCGCCGGAGAAAGGAGTCGGAACATGCATCATCTGACAAACGTTGAGTATCTGGCAGGGATCCTGCTCTTGGTAAGTGCATTGGGAGTGATCGCATTCATGTGGGCACGGTCGGTGTGGTCTACGTTCATGGATGCCGCAGACGAGCGTGCAAAGAGTATCGCGGATCACCGCTACCGCAAACTGATCGAGCGCACCGAGGTCGATGTGCATCCGGTGCTTATAATCGTTGATGATAGGAGGTAAAACGTACATGGGCAAGCTTACAAACACACAGCGCGCCGCAATTTATCATGCATGGAAAGACGGAACGCAGCCGAAAGAACTCGCAAAGCAGTACAGCGTTTCCACCAGTGCGATCAGTCAAATGATCAGCAGAATGAACAGAACAGGGAACCCTGCTGCGGAAGACAAGCCAGAGCCTAAGACGATGATCAACAAGGACTTTGATGATGCTGTCAATGCCATGATTGCAGAGAGCAAGTCGGCAGATGTGAAGCCGGAGAAGATTCCAAATTATATCTGGGATGCTCTTGACGATAATGTTTCTTCACTGAATTTGGAAATTGAAGAGCGCGAACAGCGGATTGCTGAGCTGAAAGAAGAGCTTTTGAATCTCAAGAATCAGCGCGATGCTATCGAGAAATGGATGGAGGATCACACATGAGAGCAATGAAGTTGTGCCTGAACAGCATCAGCATTATTGACGTTGACAACGATCTGCACGCATTGCAGAATGAAGTAGGCGGACGTATTGAGCCTGTCAGGTTAAAGGATGGCGGCTTGATGATCGTGGACGAGGAAGGCATTTTGAAGCAGTATCCGCACAATGATCTTGCGTCGTACATCAGCGGACGGCACATCTACGGCACTGCGTTGATCGTCGGTGTGGACGGAGAGGAATTTGACGATGTGCCGGAGCAGTATTTCGTATGGCTCGGAAACTAAAGAAAAAGCCGCATCCGATCTGCTTCATCGGACACGGCACAGGAATTTACCTATAGTGCTATTTTAGCACATTCGGAGGAAAATGTCAATGGATGATAAATATTTCATTTCTGCTTCAAAGGACAAGTATGCGCGTGCTGTCGCGGTTCCGACCGCTGATGCGCTGAAAGAGTTCTGCCGGCAGGAGCCTGAATTCGAGCAGGCGATCGAGCAGAGCGGAAAGAGTTTTGACGATTGTCTGACCGAGATCACGAAAGGTATCGGGCAGTCGATCAGTGATCTGGAAGTATACAGCCGGGCTGTCAAGTTTTACTTTCCGGTCGCGGCAGTCAGATTCCACATGACAATCGACCTTTGCGGCGATAACGGTGCAGTCGATCCGCCGATCACGCAGCATAAGAGTGAGCCGATGAATCTGTCGCTTGATTCACTGCTTGACTTCTGAGGTGATGCCATGAAACAACAGAGAAAAGACGAATTGATGCACAGCTTCCCTTGTGTTCCGCAGAGTATCATGGATCAGATGAAGGGCAGACTTGCTGCAAATTTCGCGGTGTTCCTGACGGACGGAAACGAACTGTTCGTTCGGTGCTATCACAGATACTCAGACGGGAAATTGTTTGAGCGTCAGCGGTATGTGTTTGCAAATGACGGTTCTGTCCGCTGGGGAAAGGATGACTATTCACCGTGGGCGGTTCGCAAGGAATTCAGAGAACCGGTATTCTGCCAGAGCTGCTACGGATACAGCTTTGACAACTCATACAGGATCCTGAATAAGGACGCGATCCGGCAGTCCTGTATGAAATACTGCTGTTATGATCTCTACAAAGGCGATCTTCTGATCGAATATCTGCATCTGTATTGCCGGCATCCGAATCTGGAATATATCATGAAGTCCGGATACTCCGCTCTGATCGGAGAGCATTATACCGGATTCTGGGGAGGTATACAGCATATAACAGCTGACCGTCATATCAACTGGAAATCGAATAATCTGCTGAAAATGCTCGGACTGAGCAGGACGGAATTCAAAGGACTTGAAGGCAGAGAGGAACTGTATTCTCAGTATGTCACATGGCGCGAACATTATCCGAAATGCAGAATGGATGATCTTCTGCTGATTGCTGATGTATTCGGATATGAATACGGTACAGCGGAATCATTCATTCGTCTGACCGGACTGAAACCACAGCGTATCGCACGATATCTGAAAGAACAGAATGCTGTTCCGCATGACTATCATGATTATCTCAGGCAATGCACAACACTCAAATATGATCTGCATGATACAGCGATCTCTATGCCGCACAACTTCTCAGCAATGCATACGCGGCTCTCCGAGATCATCAAGTACAATGAAACAAAGGAAGCACGGAAAATGTTCAGCTTGCATACAGAATATAGGAAGCAGCTTGAATTTGAATACGGTAATCTGTTTATCAGGCAGCCGAAAAGCATGAAAGAGATCGTCAGCGAGGGCAAGAACCTTCACCATTGTGTCGGCGGATATGCAGAACGGCACGCACGCATGAAGCTGCACATTATGTTCATTCGGAAGGAAGACAAGCCGAGTGTTCCGTTCTATACGGTCGAGGTTGACCTGTTCGGGAAGATCGTGCAGGTCAGAGGATTGAAGAATGCGCCGATGACGGAAGAAGTCAAGGCGTTTATTGAGGAATATGAGAAGTATCTTGCCGAAACGCTCGGCAAACAGAAAGTGAGGAAAACAGCATGATTGAAACCGGAATGCGTACTCCGCCGGCAGATGAAAGCATTGCCGTGACGGAACAGTACACAGAAGCCTACAACCTGAATGTGAAGATCCACACCAGTATGCAGGCAATTCAGCAGAACCTTTACGATATGTGCAGTGCCTTGAAGAAGATGCGAGACGGCAAGCTGTACAAGGAACTCGGCTATCAGAATTTCGAGGATTACTGCGAGAATGAGGCGGGAATTACAAGAAGCCAGGCGTACAAGTACATCACGATTATTGAAAAGCTTCCTGAAGATTTTGTGTTACCGGTAACACAAATTGGAATGCGAAAACTCTACCTTCTCACCGCCCTGACCGATGACCAGCGCGAAGAGCTCACCCAGACAGTTGATCTCGAAAATACAACGGTTCGTGAACTGAAAGAGCAGATCAGCATTCTGCAATCACAAAAGGAATCTGCCGAAGCAGATGCAGAGCAGGCAAGAGATGCGGTCCGTGAAGCCGAGGAAGCCAAAGAGCGCACCCGCCTGACACTCAAGGGAATGCTCGACAAGCGCATTGAGCAGGTACATAAGCTTGAGGCGCAGATCAAGGAAATGGAGAACAAGCCGCAGGATGTTGCTGTGGTTGATAACTCTGAGGAAATCGACCGTCTGAACGCCGAAATTGAAAGACTCCGGCAGCAGATCAATGAGAAGCCTGATACGCAGCTTGCGCTCGGAGTTGAGCCGATCTATCAGACGGACAGCAAGGCACTGTTCAAGCCGTATCTCACCGCTGCCGCCGATGCCGTCAACCGGCTTGCGGACTTCATCGGGCAGCATCAGAGCGATGCCAATTACGATTTCTTCATGGAGAAGATGCACGCGGCATTCGCGTTTGCAGATCAGAAAATTCAGGCGATGAAAGGATGATGAAAATGCCTGTCAAGATCAATACACTCGAACTGGAAAACATCAAGCGCATCCATGCGGTGCAGCTGACACCTGCCGCAAACGGTCTGACGGTGATCGGCGGTAATAACAATCAGGGCAAGACCTCTGTGCTGGATTCGATCTGCTGGCTGCTCGGCGGCAATAAGTATCAGCCGAGCAATGCACAGCGCGAGGGCGCGCTTACGGAGCCGATGCTCCGCTGCACGCTCTCAAACGGTCTGGTTGTCGAACGCAAGGGCAAGAACGCAGCGCTCAAAGTCATTGATCCGCAGGGCAACCGTGCCGGTCAGAAGCTGCTCGACAGCTTTCTCTCGGAACTTGCACTTGATCTGCCGAAATTCATGCAGGCATCCGATCGTGAAAAAGCGGACACGCTCCTGCGTATTATCGGCGTCGGGGAGCAGCTCATGCAAATGGAGCAGGAGGAAAAACGCCTTTACGATCAGCGCACGGCAATCGGGCAAATTCAGGTGCAGAAAGCGAAATTCGCCGCCGAGCTGCCGAACTGGGAGAATCTGCCGGACGAGCCTGTCAGTGCTGCGGAATTGATCGCACAGCAGCAGGCGATCCTTACCCGGAACGGTCAGCGTCAGCAATGGCAGAACGATATGCAGAGTATTGAGATCGCAATGCAGAATATTACGGCAGAGATCAGAATGACAGAACGAAAACTTGCAGATCTGAATGCACAGCTTGACGAATTCCGCGAGAAAGCGGAATCGGCGAGAAAGTCACCGGAAGAACTGCAAATGGAATCCACCGCAGAACTTGAATCCAATATTGCCAATATTGACAGACTGAATGCAAAGATCCGAGACAACCAGCGAAAAGCCGCCGCCGAGTGTGAAGCTGCTGACTATCAGGATCAGTATAACGGTCTGACCGATCAGATCGAGAATATCAGAGCGGACCGCCGCAAGCTGCTGGACGGTGCAAACCTGCCGCTGCCCGGGCTTTCTGTCGAGGGCGGTAAGCTGCTTTATCAGGGCAAGGCTTGGGACTGCATGAGCGGCTCCGAGCAGCTCCGCGTGGCTACTGCGATCGTGCGCTGCCTGAATCCGGAATGCGGATTTGTCCTGCTTGACAAACTGGAACAGATGGATTTGCAGACGCTGTCCGATTTCGGTGCATGGCTCGAAGCGGAGGGCTTGCAGGCAATCGCAACAAGAGTCAGCACCGGAGATGAATGCAGCATCATTATTGAGGACGGATGGGTGCAGAATGCACCTGTATCGAATCCGGCACCGCCGCCTGTCCCGTATCAGCCGGCAAAAGGATTCACACCGTATCAACCGAAAGGAGTGTAACTTATGCCTTATTTTGAAGAAATCAACGGCATCCAGTACGGCAGCGGAATTAAGGCTGTGCTGTACGGTCAGGAGGGAGTCGGGAAATCATCACTTGCCGCCAACATCCCCGGCATCGTGTTCATCGACTGCGAGGGCAGCACAACGAAAATGGATGTGCGCAGACTTCCTGCGCCGACATCATGGGCAATGCTCTGTGATGAAATGGAGTACATTCTTCAGAATGCATCCGTCAAAGGATACCGCGCTGTTGCGATCGACACGTTTGACTGGGCTGAATCGCTTGCATTGCAGGCACTCTGCTCAGAACACAATGTAAAAGGCATTGAAGGATTCAACTACGGCAAAGGCTGGCAGTATGAATGCGAGATGATTGCACGGTTCCTTGAAAGCACAGATAAACTGATTAAAGCAGGCATTCACGTTATCCTGATCTGTCACGCGATCACAAGAAAGGCAACGCTCCCGGAGGAAGTTGACGAGTACGATCACTGGGAATTGAAACTCGGCAACAAAACCACGAACAAGATTGCACCGCTGCTGAAAGAATGGTCTGACATGACGCTGTTCCTTGCATTCAAAACGCAGATCATGGCAACGGATGATAAAGGCAAGAACCACAAAGCGACATCTGTTCAGCGTGTCATGTACAGTACAAAATCCGCTTGGTGGGATGCGAAAAACCGTTTCGGTCTGCCTGATATGATGCCGCTTGAATACGGTGCGATCGCGCACCTGTTTGCACCGCCTGCCGATACGCTGATACAGCGTGCGCAGGATGCCGGAATCCAGACAGCAACAATCAATTTGCCGGAACAGACAGCACCGCCGCCGAAGCCCCATGCTGCACCGCCTGACACAGTTCCGGTGAACATTGATCCGACCGGATTTGATCCGGTCGGTACGGACTGGACAGGCATTCCGGATGCACTGAAAAATCTGATGCAGGCGAACTACATTCTGCCGAATCATATCGAAAAGATCAGCAGTGACGTGTTTCATTATTTTCCGGCAGGGATGCCGATGCGCGAATATCCGGCAGATTATCATGAATGGCTCTGTGCGAACTGGCAGCAGGTAATGGATGCCGTCAAAGCAAACTGCACAGACTATGTACCGTTTTAACTGAAAGGAGATCACAGAATGAATTATCAGCAGAATTATGGTTATCAGCAGGGCGGCTATCAGGCACAGCAGAACGGATACGGCAGTTACGCACAGCAGCCTGCACCGGCACAGGGCGGCGGACTTGGCTGGGATGATGATTTTGCAGCGGAGGAGGGCAGCCTGAATCCGTTGCTGCCAGAGGGCGATTACTGGTTTGAGATCGTCAAGCTGGAGCGCGGCAGACACAACGGCAGTGCGAAGGTACCGTCCTGCAACAAGGCGATTGTCACATTCCGGATCCTTTCGCCGCAGGGCGAAGCAATCATCACGGAGAATTACTTTGTTGTGGACCTTGACTGGGCACGGCAGAAAAATACATCGCTCTTTGCGAGCATCGGCATTGCAAAGAAAGGCGAAGATCGTGTGAAGCCGGTCTGGTCGAATGAGATTGCAGGACGCCGCGGCGTATGCCATATTGCACCGCGAACATTTGAAAAGGACGGAAAAACGCATCAAACGAATGATCTGAAATATCTCTATCCTCAGTGGAAACAGCCGAATGTTGAGCCGGTTGCACCCGGTCAGCAGGCTGCATATCAGGCACCTGTCCAGCAGGCATACGGCGGTCAGCAGCAGTACGCTCCGCAGCAGTATGCTCAGAATGCTGCACAGCCGCAGCGGAATGGCTATCAGCCGCAGCAGAACGGTGCATACGGAGGAGGAATGTACTGATGGAACTGCGCCCGTATCAGCAGGCGGCAAAGGATGCGATATTCAGAGAATGGGAAGATGTTCAAAGCACGCTGCTCGTTCTTCCGACAGGTACAGGAAAGACCGTAGTATTCGCAAAAACGGCAGAGGAATGCGTCCGCAAACGCGGGCGCGTCCTCATACTTGCACACAGAGGTGAGCTTCTCGATCAGGCACAGGACAAGATCGGTAAAGTTACAGGGCTTGGTTGCTCAGTCGAAAAGGCGGATCAGACCTGTATCGGCTCATGGTTCCGGATCACGGTCGGATCGGTGCAATCCATGATGCAGGAAAAACGTCTGGAACGGTTTGACAGCAGTTTCTTCAGTCACATCATCATTGACGAGGCACATCACGCAATCTCTGACAGCTATCAGCGCGTCCTGCATCACTTCCCGGATGCGCACATTCTCGGCGTAACTGCGACACCTGACAGAGGCGACATGAAAGAGATCGGCAGTGTGTTTCAGACTCTTGCCTATGAGTATACTTTACCGCAGGCGATCAAAGACGGTTATCTCTGCCCGATTAAAGCACTGACGATCCCTCTGAAGCTGGATATATCGAATGTCGGCGTTTCAGCCGGTGATTTCAAACCGAATGAGATCGGCACGGCACTTGATCCGTATCTCGAACAGATCGCACAGGAAATGAAGAAATACTGTGCTGACCGCAAGACGGTCGTATTCCTGCCGCTGATCGCTACATCACAGAAATTCTGTGCAATACTGAATGCCGCCGGATTCCGTGCGGCAGAAGTCAACGGAAACAGCGATGACCGTGCCGAAGTTCTTGCTGATTTTGATGCAGGCAAGTACAATGTCCTCTGCAATTCCATGCTGTTGACAGAAGGATGGGACTGCCCGTCAGTTGACTGCGTGATCGTGCTCCGCCCGACAAAGGTGCGTGCGCTGTACTGCCAGATGGTCGGCCGCGGAACGCGGCTCTGTGACGGCAAGGATCATCTTCTGCTGCTTGATTTCCTATGGCACTCTGAACGGCATGAGCTTTGTCGTCCGGCACATCTGATCTGCGACAGTAAAGAGGTCGCAAAGAAAATGACAGATGACCTTGAAAAAAAATCCGGCTGTGCAGCTGATATCGCAGAAGCCGCACAGACAGCAGAAGAAGAAACGATCGCAAACCGCGAGGAATCGCTTGCGAAACAGTTTGAGAAGTACAAGACGAAAAAGCGGAATCTCGTTGATCCGCTGGAATATGCTGTTTCAACACATCAGCGTAACCTGTTGAACTATCAGCCTGCTTTCGGCTGGGAATGCGCACCGCCTTCACAGAAACAGATGCAGGCACTCGAAAGCAAAGGCATTGATCCAAACAAGGTACAGACTGCCGGAATGGCAGAGCAAGTCCTCAGAAGCGCATCCAAGAGACAAATGGATGGTCTTTCGACTGCGAAGCAGATCGCAAGGCTTGAACGGTACGGCTTCCGGAATGTCGGTGCATGGAGCTTTGAATCAGCAAGCAACATGATTGCAAGGATCGCCGCACTCGGCTGGCGGCACGTTCCTCAAGGCATTGATCCTTCTGTATATGTACCGAATGAGGTGATGTATGGAACATAGAAACGACAATCTTGAAGAACTGCTGCAATATATTGATCCTGCGCAGTGCAGTTATTCTGATTGGTGCGGAATCGGTATGGCGCTGAAAGATGCCGGATATCCGGTGTCAGCATGGGAATCATGGTCGGCGCGTGACGGTGCGCGGTATCATGCCGGAGAATGTGCGCAGAAATGGCGCAGCTTCAACGGCTCGGATACACCAGTCACAGCCGGAACGATCGTACACATGGCGATTGAGAACGGTTATCATCCGCACAAAGAACACGGTACCGGTCATGAAATGGATTGGGACGATGAAATCAATGCAGACTATGTCGTGACATCTGCGGAGCAGACGATCTCACTTCCAATCAAAGAACCGGAAAACTGGGATCCTGCCGAACAGATCTCACGCTACATCGAAACGCTGTTTGAAGCAAATGACAATGTTGGATACGTGACAGAATGCTGGCAGAACAATGACGGAAAATTCCTGCCGACCGCAGGATGCTATGACCGGACAGCCGGACAGCTTCTTTATGAACTGAAACGGTACAAGGGTGATGTCGGTGCGGTATTTGGTGACACGAATCCGGAATGTGGGGCGTGGATCCGATTCAATCCGCTTGACGGAAGAGGCGCGAAGAATGAGAACGTGACAGATTACCGATATGCGCTTGTCGAATCCGATGCAATATCTGTTGAACAGCAGAACGGCATCATGCACGATCTCAAACTTCCGATCGCTGCGCTTGTATACTCCGGCGGCAAGTCCATTCATGCGATCGTGCGAGTGGATGCCGGAAACTATGACGAATATCGCAAGCGTGTCGAATTCCTTTACTCTGTGTGTGACAAGAACGGTCTGAAAGTTGACCGTCAGAACCGGAATCCCTCAAGACTTTCCAGAATGCCAGGCGTGATCCGGAACGGCAGAAAGCAATTCCTGATCGAAACCAATACTGGGTTTTCATCGTGGGTGGAGTGGAAAGATTATGTCGAGAGCATCACGGACGATCTTCCGGAGTTTGAGTCAATGGCGGATGCGTGGGAACATCTTCCGGATCTTGCACCGCCTCTGATCGACGGTGTACTGCGTCAAGGGCACAAGATGCTGATCGCAGGCCCGTCAAAAGCCGGCAAGTCATACGCGCTGATCGAGATGTGTATAGCAATCGCAGAAGGCAGAAAGTGGCTTGGATGGCAATGTGCAAAAGGTCGTGTGCTGTACGTCAATCTGGAACTTGACCGAGCATCCTGCCTGCATCGCTTCCGTGATGTGTATGACAGCATGAATATTCCGCCACAGAACATCGGAAGTATTGACATCTGGAATCTCAGAGGCGTGACAGAACCGATGGACAAGCTCGCACCGAAGCTGATCCGCAGAGCGCGGAAAGGCAATTATATCGCTGTTATCATCGACCCGATATACAAGGTCATAACCGGAGATGAGAACAGCGCCGATCAGATGGCGCACTTCTGCAACCAGTTCGACAAAGTATGCACCGAACTCGGATGCGCAGTTATTTATTGTCACCATCACAGCAAGGGGATGCAAGGCAGCAAACGGTCAATGGACAGAGCAAGCGGCAGCGGTGTCTTTGCGCGTGATCCTGATGCACTCATTGATATGATCGAGCTTGACCTTACAGACGATATCATGAAACAGCAGAAGAACAGCGAAGCGTGCCGGATCTGTGAACAGCATCTTGCCATGTGCGCGCCGAACGTACTTAACGATGCACAGCCGGACGATCTGCTGAACCGCAATTCTGCTGTACAGCTTTGCAGAGACAATATGACGAACGACCAGTATCAGGCTCTTGCATCGGCGCTCCGTGCGTCAGACGAATATGTATCTCAAATGTCTGCATGGCGCATCGAGGGAACGCTAAGAGAGTTTCCGAAGTTTCCACCGGTGAATGTCTGGTTTCGGTATCCGCTGCATGATATCGACAGCATCGGCATCCTGAAAGATCTGCAATCCGATGTCGAGCTGACAACGCAGCAGCGCGCATCGAAAAACGGTCACAAGCGGCAGTCAGAGATCGCAAAGGCAAAAGCAGCCGACAAATCCGCTGAGCTGGTCAACACTTTCGATATGTGTGCATTCGACGGAAAAATCAGCGTCGATGACATGGCCGATTATCTTGGTGTTGACAGACGGTCTGTCGAACGCCGTTTGAAAAAGTGTGATGACCTTATTCTCAGCAACGGAATTATAACCCGAAAAACGAAATAAAAATTGCGACAAAAATTGCGACAGGTGGCTATATATATATATATTTGTCGTGTCGCAAATTGTGCCATGTCAATGGGTACACCGACAGGCGGCTGACAAGCAAGCCGCCCTGTCGGAATACCCTGTCATTGACACCCGCGAACACAATATGCCGGAAGGAGTGGCAAGAAGTTGACACAGTTTTTTCTGAACATGATACCGCCGACTGTGACTGCACAGGAAAAGGATATCGGTATCAACAAGAAAACAGGAAAAGCATTCCTGTATAACCCTGTTGAAGTCAAAGAGGTGAAAAACAAATTCAATGCGTATCTCTGGCAGCACAGACCTGAGAAACCGTATACCTACGGTGTGCGACTGATCGTCAAGTGGTGCTTTCCGAGAGGAAGACATCGTGACGGTGAGTACAAGAAAACAAAGCCTGATACAGATAACCTTCAAAAGCTCCTGAAAGACTGCTTGACATATTGCGGATTCTGGAAAGATGATGCGCTTGTCTGTTCAGAGATTATCGAAAAATTCTGGGCAGAGATACCGGGTATCTTTATCAGGATCGAAGAAATCGAGGAGGACTCACGATGAAAAAGAAATGTTTCGTCAGTTCCGCCTGCTGCACAAGTGAATGCCCGAATATCCAGTATGATATGGCAGAAGAAAAATACGGATACGGGATCGCTGATGACATGGGACTCAGCAGGGTGGATTGCAAGAAGTGCGTTTACAGCACAGGAGAATGTAAGGACTGCCTGATGTACTGTGACGGAGAATGTCAGGCAGATGATGGTGAGCAAGAGTGAAAGAACAACGAAAGGCATTGCAGGCTTGCATACAGACTCTGTACGCTGGAGTGGCAGGAGGATTCATCACTGCACTGGCTTGCAACGAGTACATTATCGCAGCACTGCTGACTGTAGCTTACAGCTTGCTGCACGCTATGTGGATGTGCCTACAGGATAGGAGTGACAATGATGAAAGATAATAAACCACCTTGCTTTGGATGCAATGAACGTCACGAAATATGCCACAGCAACTGCGATAAGTATAAGGCATGGAAGATTGATCACGATAAGAAAAGTGAGAAAATCAGAAAGGCGAGGATTGCGGATACAATCGCAGATCAGTATGGAAAATCAACGCACATCCGTCTTAATAAAATGAAATCAGGAGGATGATACATGAAACCGAAAGAATACTTGCAGCAGTACCGAGAGAGCATGGACCGCACAAAAGCTATTACAGATCATCTGGATGAGCTGAAGGAGGAAGCAATCCGGCTGAAAGATCACGAAGGACATTCCGTCGCTCTGGATGATGCCGCTGCACGTCATGTGGATGCCTGCAATACCGCAGCCGTTGAACTTGAACAGCTTGAGGCATTGCGGAAAGAGATCACGGAAACGATCAAATCTGTTCCGGATGCGCGGCTCAGAGAACTGCTCTATGAGATCTACATCGTCGGAAAGAAAATCGTACGAATTGCAGCAGACCGCGATCTGTCCTATGAGCACGTCTGCCGGATGCACGGACAGGCTTTGATTGAACTCAGCGCGGTTCTGCCTGAAAAGTAAAAGGCAGAGAGAAACCCCTCTCAAATCGCATTATACGCGAAATGAGAGGGGGAACTGTCAGCCGTTCTTTGCAATGTCCGCCCGAATGAGCTGCTTGATATAGCCCATCTTTGACGGTACGCTTGTGAGCTTTTCGATGATGTCGGCATCGGTGTTCTTGTTCAGGCGCAGATTCACGGACACAGTCTTTTCCTTTGTGAACTTTGTGATTGCGCGGAGATTGCTGTCAGGAGTTTTCGGCATTGTTTTCACCTCATTTCTTATTGCGAAAGATTACCCAGTATGCAAATTTTGCAATACCGATGCAGACGAAAAAGATTGCAAGAAAATGAATCATTGGCTTCATATGCTTGACAAATTGGCTCTTATGTGTTATGATTAGGATGTGAGGGGCTTTCGCCCCTCGCACCCTGTGTACTATTCCATCATCTTTTCGATGATGAGAAGCACAGTTCCGATAAGCAAGTCAATCAGCGCGCCGATCAGGATGCCAGTCCAGTCACGCGAGCTGTGCGGCTTGCTTTTTTTCATGTGCCTCGGTCGGTACCGAGCCATTGTCCTCACCTCCTTTCCATGTTTCTATTATACCATAATTGCACAATAATGTCAAGCAATTTCCAAAAAGTTTTTCAGATAAATATGCACAAAGATTTTGCATCACATTTGTGCAACATTTTTTGAAAATATCATGGTATATCATATTGCACCTGTGGTATAATGTAAGCTAAGAAAAGCGACGGAGCACATGATGCTTTTCCAGCGGGTGCACCCGCTCTTTTTATGCTCCGTCAAAGTGAATACGCGAAAGCACTCAAGTCAAGGCTTGGGTGCTTTTGCTTTTCTATGCGAGGTGACACAATGCGCAGCGTATCATTCCCGTTCTATAAGACGAAAGAATGGAAGAAATGCCGTGCCGCATATTTGCACACCGTTGGTGGGCTGTGCGAATTGTGCATGAATCGCGGGATCATAAAGCCTGCGGACATCGTGCATCACAAGATTCACCTTACCGATGATACGGCTCGCGATCCGGAGATCGCTTTGAACTTTGAGAACCTGCAAGCTGTGTGCATCGACTGTCACAATGAGCTGCACTTCAGAAAAGCAGCAAAGAAGCGATATGAAATCATTGACGGCAAGGTCGTGATCGGGGAAGATGCCCCCCTATGAACAGCAGAGTATTTGTGCCATTGGGAAACGGTGGCGGGGTCAACTTTTCCTCTCCCGGTCGCGCGTAGACCCCTACCCCATGAAAGGAGGCAGAGCTGATGCGGAAGATCACAGAGAAATCAGAGATCACACGGCTTTCCCGCATCTACAAGGGACTGCCGCCGAATCAGATGAAGGTTGTCGAGGGGCTGATCGTCGAGGCTGCGCGGCTGCGCGTCCGGCTTGACTACCTTTGGCATGATTTGCAGGAGAACGGTGAAACGGAGCTGTTCACGCAGTCGGAAAAGACAGATCCTTATGAGCGCGAGCGCCCTCAGAGCCGCACATACACGGCAACCAACAAGAGCTATCAGGCGATCATCAAGCAGCTTTCTGACCTCTGCCCACCGTCTGAGGAAGAAGACCCGCTCGCGGAGTTTCGCTGATGGATAATTACATCTACACATACTACCAGCGCATCTGTGACGGCTCAGAGGTTGTCGGGAAATGGATCCGGATGCTGTATGAGCTGATCGTTCACGGCATAGAGGACGGCACATACATCTTCGATCAGAACAAGGCGAACAAGGTGATTCGATTCTACGAGAAGTTTGTCCGCCATAACAAGGGCATTCTCGCACCGCAGGTCATCACGCTTGCGTTGTGGGAAAAGGCTCTGCTGTCTGTCATCTTCGGCATCGTCGATGAAAACGGACTGCGCGTGTTCCGCGAGGTGTTCATCGTGGTCGGGCGCAAATGCGGCAAGACGCTGCTTGCATCCGGCATCATGAGCTACATCGCTTATGTCGCCGGTGAGTTCGGCAGCGAGATTTACTGCCTTGCGCCGAAGCTCGATCAGAGTGACCTTGTCTATTCTGCTTTCGAGTTTACAAAAGATCACACGCCGTCCTTTGCGCAGATGACGAAGAAGCGCAAAAGCGATCTTTACATTCAGCGCACGAATACGACCATCAAGAAGATCGCGTTCAACGAAAAGAAAGCTGACGGCTACAACCCGATGCTGACAGTCTGCGATGAAATGTCTTCATGGCCGGCTGCGCGCGGTCTGAAACAGTATGAAGTCATGGTATCCGGTACCGGCGCACGATCTGAACCATTGACGGTATCAATCAGCTCAGCCGGCTACGTTAATGACGGCATTTTCGATGAACTGATGAAGCGCAGCACAAAGTTCCTGAAGGGCGGAAGCCGGGAAAAGCAGCTTCTGCCGTTCCTCTACATGATCGACGATGTGGAGAAGTGGGATGACATCAATGAGCTGCGGAAGTCTTTGCCGGGGCTTGGCATCTCAGTTTCTGTTGACTTCATCCTGAATCAGATCAATACCGCGCACGAATCTCTGTCGAAAAAGACCGAGTTTCTGACAAAATACTGCAATATCAAGCAGAACAGCTCGCAGGCTTGGCTTTCCGCAAAGGCTGTGCAGAAAGCGATTCACGCAGCACTGACGCCGGAACAGTTCCGGAGTAGCTATGCGGTGCTAGGCATTGACCTCTCGCAGACAACTGACCTGACAGCAGCGCTCTGTGTGATCGAGCGTGACGGAATCCTTCATGTTCTCGCGCACTTCTGGATGCCGTCGGCGAAGATCGACGCAGCAACCGAGCGGGACGGCGTTCCGTACCGGCTGTATATCGAGAAGGGCTGGCTGTCGGAATCCGGCGAGCATTTCGTAGACTATCACGATGTGTTCCGATGGGCGACCGGTTTGGTTGAAAATTATGAAATTCTGCCGTTGATGAGCGGTTACGACCGTTACAGTTCGCAGTATTTGATTCAGGATATGGAAAAATACGGATTCCACACAGACGATGTATTTCAGGGCTACAATATGCATCCGGCGATTCAGACACTGGAAGGCATGATGGAGTCCGGTATGATCGACATCGGCGACAATGACTTGCTGAAAATGCACTTGCTTGATACCGCGCTCAAAACCGAGGGCGAAAGCCGCCGGTCGAAAATCGTCAAGGTGGACAGCCGGTCACATATCGACGGCTGCGCGGCCCTGCTCTGTGCGATGGTGGTGCGCGAAAAGCATCATGATACAATCGGCGAACAACTCAAAAACGCATCATGAAAGGCGGTGATATTACGGGACTGTTTGAAAAAATCTTCCGTCCGCGTGTGGCAAATGTGCCGGAACGCGGATACTGGCAGACGCTGACTGCCTATGCGCCGTGCTTCACAACCAGAGAGGGCAGCGCATACGAATCCGCGCTGGTGCGCTCCGCGATTGATGTAAGAGCGCGGCACATTTCCAAGCTGAAAATCGTGACGCAGGGCAGCGCACAGACAGCCTTGCAGCGACAGATCCGCAGCAGACCGAACAGCTTTCAGACATGGTCACAGTTCCTGTACCGGCTGAGCACGATTCTGGATATGCAGAACAATGCGATTATTGTGCCGGTGCTGGACGACTACGGGCGCACGACAGGATACTACCCGATTCTGCCGAGCCGCACGGAAATTGTCAATGTCGCAGGTGAGCCGTTTCTCCGGTACACCTTTACCGGCGGTCAGACTGCCGCTATCGAGCTGTCCCGCTGCGGGATCCTGAACAAGTTTCAGTATCTCTCGGACTTCTTCGGTGAAAGCAATGCCGCGCTGAACTCCACGCTTGACCTGATCGACCTGAACGATCAGGCGATTGCGGAGGCTGTGAAGCAGTCGGCAACCTTCCGCTTCATGGCGAGGTCGAATAACTTTGCGAAATCGGAGGATCTGAAAAAGGAGCGGCAGCGTTTCAGCGATACGAATTTCGCGGCAGATTCCGGCGGGTTGCTGCTGTTTCCGAACAACTACACGGATATCAAGCAGATCATCTCCAAACCGTTCACAGTCGATGCCGCACAGCTTCAGCAGATCAATACCAGCGTATTCAATTACTTCGCTGTCAACGAGAAGATCCTGCAAAGTACCGCGACCGGAGATGAACTGGACGCATTCTTCAATGCTGTGGTCGAGCCATTTGAAATCCAGTTCTCTGAGGTCATGACAGCAATGACATACACTGAGTCGGAACACGCACGAGGCAACTGCATCCTTGCAACTGCCAACCGGCTGCAATATATGCCGGTCACTGCAAAGGTAAACATTGCTGAAACGCTCGGAGATCGCGGCATGATACTGATTGATGAAATCCGCGAGCTGTTTAACTATCCGCCGCTTCCTGACGGAAAAGGACAGCACGCTCCGATTCGCGGTGAATATTACATGGTCGGTCAGGATCAGCCGGCCGGAGAGGAGGGAAGCAATGCCGATAAAGCAAAATGAACGGGAATACCGTATGCTGTGGACGGATATCCAGTGCCGCAGTGCCGATGATGATCGCATGATTGTCGAAGGATATGCAACGACCTTCAACTCGCCGTATACGATTTACAGCAGCGGCGGGTACACGGTCCGTGAGCAGGTAGACCAGAAAGCCTTTGAAGGCTGCGACATGAGCGATGTCATCTTGCAGTATGACCATACCGGCAAGGTCCTCGCACGGACGCGCAACAAAACGCTGACACTTACAGTTGATGAGCGCGGCTTGAAGATTCGCGCAGATCTTTCCGGCACAGAAGGAGGCCGCCAGCTCTATGAAGAAATTAAAGGCGGCTACATTGACCGGATGAGTCTTGCGTTTACAGTCGATCAGCAGGAGCGGCTTGTGGCGGAAGATAAAGAGAGCGGCGCTGTGGATGTGCTGCGGACAATCAAACGGTTCAAAAAGCTGTTTGATGTTTCAGCAGTGTCGATGCCTGCGAACGATGCAACGGAAATTAGCGCACGGAGTTTCTGCGACGGATTGATCGCAGAACTGGAAGCGGAGAGACTGAGTGCGCTTTATATCGCCAAGCGTAAGCTGGCGCTCAAAATGAAACTGATGGAGGTATGATTTATGGATCCCAAGACAATGACCATTGAACAGGTCGAAACAAGACTCACCGAAATCCGCACACAGCTCGACGGAGATGCTGCTTGTGACATCGAGGCTCTGACGGCAGAGGTTGATGCACTTCAGGCACGCCGGGCAGAATTGCGAAATGCTGAAGCAGCACGCCGTGAACTGCGCAGCCGCGTTGCTTCCGGCTCTGTCGGCGGAACACCGCAGCCGGTTGTTCAGCCTGAACCGGAGGCACGCGCATTTACGTTGGATTCTCCGGAATATCGTGATGCATGGCTCAAGAGTATCAGCGGCAGATCGCTGACAGAAACAGAGCAGCGTGCGCTCACAACAGGCATCACGGGCAATACCGAGGGTACGGCAACGGATACCAGCGGACAGGCACTCTATGTTCCGACCGAGATTCAGAACCGCATCTTTGATCTCATCAGCGTGAAGCATTCGCTTGTTGCAGATGTGACCACGCTGAACAGCAACACAGTTATTGACATTCCGTATGCAAACGAGATGGATGAGGCAAGCATCACTGCCGAAGGCAGTGCAGCAGAAAACGGCGCATCCCTCACGATGGGCAAGCTTACGCTCGCAGGCAAGGAGTTTACAGCGTGGATCGAGCTGACCTATGCGACCCGCAAGATGGCGCTGCCTGCGCTTGAAAACTTCATCGTCACGCAGCTTGCAAACCGCATCGGTGATAAGGTTTCAAAGGATGTTGTTGCAACTGTAAAGACTGCTGTTTCAAATGCCGGATATGTCAAGGACGGCATGACCTTTGCAGATATCACCGCAATGTTCGGCGAGCTGAAACGCAACACGCAGACCATCATTTACATGACAAGAAAGACGCTGTTCACACAGATCGTTTCGCTGGTCGGCACCGACGGTCATCCGCTGTTCCAGCTTGATCCGACCGGCAAGGCAATCGGGCATATTCTCGGTGCACAGGTCAAGTATGAGGATGCACTCGCGGACGGTGACATTCTGATCGGTGATCCGTCCGTCATCATGCGCAATGTTGTGCAGAATCTGCTGATTGAGACTGACAAGGACATCAAGACACATACTGTCCTGTTCTCTGCATACGACCGTGAGGAATCCGGTGTGATCGACCCTGCTGCTTTGCTCTATGCTGTTGCAGCACTTACTCCGTCCGTACAGCTTGCAAAGTCTACTGAAACCGTCGCTGCCGGAGCAAAAGTGCAGCTCGCTGTCAAGGCAGTTGTGCCGTATGGTGCAAAGGTTGTCTGGACTTCCGGCACCGCTGCGAAAGCGACTGTTGCGCAGGACGGCACTGTAACAGGCGTGGCAGAGGGCAGTTCTGTTATCACTGCAACGATCGCTGTCGGCAGCCAGACCTATACTGATACTTGCACAGTGACTGTAAGCGCTGCATCGTAACATGAAGGGAGGCGAGAGCTTTGGCTCTGATTGATGAAGCAAAGACAGCGCTGCGCATATCGACAATGGATGCCGGCATTACCTTACAGATTGAGCGACTGATCGAGGAGGCAAAGCTCGACCTCTGCCGGACTGCCGATATCAGTGAAAATGCTGTGAGCAATCCAGATGCGCTTATAAAAGGAGCAATTCTCTGCTATGTCGGATTTGTCTGGACGACCAATCCGGATGAAAAGAATCGCCTGAAATCCTGCTATGACGATTACAAGGGGAAACTTGCAATGTCAAGTGCCTACGGTACATATAGCGAGGGATGCTGATATGGATAAAGTTGAAATGCTGTCTTTGATCTCCACCGTGGAAACAAGGGATGCGATCAATCAGCCAGTCTCCACAGAAACAATTCGCACGGTTTACTGTACGCTGATGTCCGTCACACGCGCTGAATGGGTTGCAGCATCGCAGAAGTCGCTTGCTCCATCTGCCGTTGTCAAGGTATTCTATGCGGACTATGCAGGTGAGGTAATTGCAGAATTGAACGGGAAACGATATGAAATATATCGGACTCACGGCTGTGACGACTATATCGAACTGTATCTCGGTACAAAAGTAGGTGTCTGACATGGCAGGTATATCACCGGATCGGCTTGCAAATGCGCTGACAAAATCGTTGACAGAATACGGAAAACTCGCGCAGAATGAAGTGCATGATATTCTGGAGTCTGTCGGAGAGGAAACAAAATCCCATGTGACTGCGACAAGTCCGAAAGGGAAACGGCGTGGCTCCGGCAAATATAAGCGCGGCTGGAAGGTGAATATCGAGGAATCCGGCAGCAGCACAAGCGTCACGGTGCATAACAAGCACTATCAGCTGACACATCTGCTGGAAAAAGGTCACCGCACCCGATTGAAGCACGGCAGGTACGGCAAGCAGTCCGCTGTCGGCGCACAGCCGCATATTGAAGAAGTAAACGCATGGGCACAGCAAGAGCTGGAACGGCGTATCCGAAAAGCGCTTGGAGGTTGAATATGTCACTTGAAGAACTGAAGCTGCTGATTGATACGATGAACATTGAGTCTGTATACGGATATTTCCCGAAAGAGAAAAAAACGCCGTATATTGCGTATCAGGCAGAAACAGCACAGTCGATCAATGCTGACGGCATTGTGGTGCTGCTGATTGCAAATGTTACGCTCACGCTTGTTACTGCAAAGCGTGATCTTGTAACAGAAAAGCAGATCGCCGATCTGCTGACTGAGAATGATGTTGATTTCGGTGAACCTGACTATGAATTCGATGAACAGCAGGGAATCCATAAGACATCATTTTACTTTCAAACAATCGACTAGAAAGGAGCTATTTTATGGCTGCAAAAGCAAAGCTGCCGCGTTCGATCAAGAATGTCGGCTACGCAATGATTACAAGTGTTGATAACAATACCGGCAAGCCGACATACGGCAATGTAAATTGGCTTGTTCACAATGAGGCAGGCGGCAGAGAGTATACTGCTGAACCGAAGGGCGAGGTATCGTCCATCTGGGCAGACGGTCATGAGGTTTACGGCGAAGAGGAAAACTGCGGCTATGATCTTGCACTGACTCTGCTTTCTGTAATCGACGATATTGACGAAGACTGGCTGAACCGTGTTGTAGCATCGGACGGCTCGTATTCTGAGGAATATGCAGACACCGGCGAATATCCGCACTTTGCTCTGCTGATCATCGAAGACACGACGGACGGTGTCGGTCAGACCCGCGTATTCTATGACTGCCATGTTACGAAGCGCCCGACTGAAAGCGGCAAGACTTCCGAGCGCGGCGCTCTGGATCCGATGTTCCCGGAGTATGCGATCAGCGCTGTGCCGCGTGAGGACTGCGGCTGCGTCGAGCGCAAGATCAAGGCAAAGACGAAGATTTCGGCAGTTCCCGAACCGTCTCTTGCCGGCAATCACATCCGCATCCAGAATGCGCTGACAGTCACGGTCGGCTCTGTCCTGACGATTCCGATCATCAGCAAGAATCCGTCCAATGCGGCTGTTACATGGACATCCGGCACGACCGCAAAAGCAACTGTATCGAATACAGGAGATGTTACCGGTGTCGCTGCCGGTGAATCGGTCGTGACTGCGTCTATCACCGTTGACGGACAGACCTATACAGATACCTGTAACGTGACTGTGGTCGCGGCATCGTAAGGAGGCAGCACACATGGAAATCAAAGTCACGATTGACGACCGCGAGGTCAGATTCAAAAAAACCGGTGGCACAATGCGCCGCTATAAGTCCATGTTCGGCCGCGAGTGGTTCGCTGATCTGGACAGGATCGCCCGGATGCAGCGTAAAGCTGCTGAGGTTGCGAAGGCTGAGGGCTATGATGTTGACAAGAAAAAGCCTGACACCAAGAAGAAAACCGGCAAGAAGGACGCAGAAGAGGAGCTGTCCGATCAGCAGGTGTTTGCGCTGAGTGCAGCGATCGCGCAGTTCGATTCTGATCCGTATTACGATATGCTCTACATCATGGCAAAGGAAGCAGATCCCGACATTCCAGATAATGTGGATGACTGGCTCGACACTTTTGACGATTTCGCCTTTCTGGATGTCTGGGCAAAGGTCTCTCCGATGCTCTCGCGTGAAATGTCGGTTGACGCAAAAAACGGCTGAGCGGCAGCGGCGAATCCGGCGGCGCATTGCTCGGTGCAGAAGAATTCTACCTGCATCTGATGCGCCGTGGGTTTCCGCTGCCGGAGGTTGACAACTGGGATACGGGAATGCTGTTCAATTTCTGCGCAGAGCATGACCGCATGATCCGGCAAGCCAACGGCGAAGTCGTACATGATAATTTACAGCGCTATCGGGTTCTCAAGGAAATGGAGCCTGAAATGGATCGGCGATATGCCGCCGGAGAAATCAAAGAACACAAATACCGTGAGTATAAGGCAACGCTGAAAAAGTGCGAGGATCTGCTTGGGGGTGACTGAGTGAGCGGTACAATCAAAGGCATTACAATCGAGCTGAGCGGCGATACCAAAGGACTCGACTCTGCGCTCAAACAGGTCACCTCTCAAAGCGTCGCGCTCGGCAAGGACCTGAAAACGGTCAATCAGCTCCTGAAACTCGATCCTGGCAATGCTGAGCTGGTCGCGCAGAAACAGCAGATTCTTGCACAGTCGATTGAAACCACCGCAGAAAAACTGGAAATACTGCGCAATGCGCAAGCGCAGGTCAAGGCGCAGTTTGATGCGGGCGAGATCAGCCGGGAACAGTATATTGCTTTCCAGAGCGAGCTTGTCCGTACCGAACAGCGAATGGACTCGCTAACATCCGCACAGTCCTCGTTTCAGGCAGAAATGGACGGCACCGCAGACAGTACAAGGTCTTTGACACAGACTGTCTCGGAGCAGGAAAAAGAGCTGTCTGCCCTGAAAGCACAGTATGTTGAGGTAGCAGCATCGCAGGGCGTGGATTCCGATGAAGCGCGGCAGCTTGCTTCGGAAATCGAATCGCTCTCCTCCGATCTGGTCGAAAACCGTCAAAGGCTATCCGAAGCGCAGGAAGCTGCGGACAGCTTTGACCGCACGATGGCACAAGCAGAATCCGGCAGCCGATCGCTGAAAGATACCATTGCGGATCAGGCATCTGAGCTGTCCGACCTGAAAGAGCGTTATGCTGAGGTAGCAGCCGCTCAGGGTACGGATTCGGATGAAGCACAGCGCCTCGCCGGTGAAATCCAGTCTCTCAGCGGTGAACTGAGAGATAACAAAAGCAAACTCACCGAGGCGGAACAGGCAGCAGATGCGCTGGATCATACAATTGACGAGCTCGGCGATTCCGAACAGGAAACGGAACAGAAAACCAGTAAGCTCGGCAGCGCTCTGAAAAACGGACTGGTTGCCGGTGCAAAAACTGCCGCTGCTGCGGTTGCAGCCGCCGGTACTGCCGTTGTCGGCACGATTGCCGGTATTGTAAGCGCTACCAGTAAAACTGCTGAATACGGCGATCATATCGACAAGACCTCGCAAAAGCTGGGAATGAGCGCAGAAGCCTATCAGGAATGGGACTTCATCATGCAGCATTCCGGCAGCAGTATCGACAGCATGACGACCTCGATGAAGAAGTTGTCCGATGCTGTTGTCAATCAATCTGACAAATCTGTTGCTGCCTTTGAAAAGCTCGGAATCTCGATGGAGGATGCTGCGAATATGTCGCAGGAGGAATTGTTCTCCGCGACAATTACGGCATTGCAGAATATGGATTCCAGCGCAGAGCGCACCGCGCTTGCGACACAGCTTCTCGGCAAGTCTGCAATGGAGCTAGGGCCGCTGCTGAATACCAGTGCGGAGGATACCGAGGCGATGCGGCAGCAGGTGCATGATCTCGGCGGCGTGATGTCTGATGAAGCAGTTAAGGCATCGGCGGCATATCAGGACAGCTTGCAGAATATGAAAACTGCAATCAGCGGCGTATCGCGCAATTTGTCCGGGCAGTTCATGCCTGCTCTTACGAACATGATGGACGGCATTTCCGCGATTGTCAGCGGTGACAGTTCCGGAATTGAGATGCTGTCGCAAGGGCTGAAAGGTTTTACCTCAACGCTCAGCAGCATCATTCCGCAGATCACGCAGACTGCCGCGCAGATTCTCCCTGTGATTGTGGATGCAATCACGGATAACCTGCCGATGATCCTCAGCTCGGCTGTCACAATCGTGGAATCTCTCGCGCAGGGCTTGCTGAACAATCTGCCGACCATTATTGCAATCGCCGGAGATATTATCTTACAGCTTGCGGATGCGCTGCTCAGTATGCTGCCGCAGATCGTTGCGACCGGCTTGCAGGTAATCGCACAGCTCGCGATTGGCATTGCGCAGGCGCTCCCGACACTGATCCCGACGATCGTCGATGTCGTTCTTCAAATCGTGGAAACGCTGATCGACAACATTGATCTGCTGATTGATGCAAGCATACAGCTCATCATTGGGCTTGCGCAGGGACTTATCAATGCAATGCCTGTGCTGATCGAGAAGATTCCGACCATTGTCGAGAAGTTGGTCAATGCGCTGGTCGAGAACGCTCCGCTGCTGTTTGAGGCAAGCATTGAGCTGATCGCAGCGCTTGTTTCCGGCATTTTGCAGAATCTTCCTCAGATTCTTGCTGCCGCCGGAAAGATCGTTGTAACGATCGTCAAAGGCATCGGGCAGTATATGAGCGCTCTGACGAAGAAGGCAAAGGAGCTGCTGTCCAGCATTGGCAAGACGATCAAGGGCGGACTGAAAACTGCTGTTGAATGGGGAAAGAGCATCGGCTCGAAGATTGCAGTCGGTATTGGCAATGCGAAGAAAGCTGTATCTGATAAGATGCAGAGCCTCGGCGCGGCGATGTATGATGCAAACCAGAAGATGAAGGCACAAACCGTCAAGGTATGGGAATCCGTCAAGACAAGTATTTCGCAGTCATTGACCACAGCAAAAAACAATGCTGTGAAGATCTGGGACAGTCTCAAAAGCATCGTTTCTTCCGCAAATACTTCTATCGCAAACAACACAAAAAGCGCATGGGACGGTCTGAAAAACACCGTTTCCAATATCCTGAACGGATTAAAAAGCGCAGTCAAAAGTGCTTGGGACAATATCAAAAATGCAGTATCCACGGTTATGAATTCGCTCAGCAGTTTGATACCAGAGAAATTCAACGGTATCAAGACAGCGGTCACGAACATCGTCAACGCGATCAAGAGCGTGATCGAAACGGTATGGAACGCAATCAAGAATGTGATCTCCTCTGTGCAGAACGCGATCCACAGCGATACAATGACAGTATGGGAGAAGATCAAGAGCGTTATTTCAACTGTGCTTGATGCGATCAAATCTGTCGTATCAAGTGCCTGGAATGCAATACAAACAACAATCAGCACAGTAATGTCCGGCATCAGCAGCGTGATCTCAAATGTCTGGAACACGATCAAAAACACCGTTACCAATGTCCTGAACGCGATCAGCAGTACGGTATCAAATATCTGGAACAGCATTAAAACTGCGGTATCCAATACGATGAACAGCATCAGCAGCACGGTATCAAGTATTTGGGAAAATGTGAAGTCGGCTGTAGGCTCTGCAATCACGAATATCAAAACCACGATCGTGAACGGCTTTGAAGCGGCAGTCAATTATATCAAATCGCTTCCTTCTCAGGCATGGAACTGGGGCGCTGACATCATCAACGGTATTGTGAACGGCATTCGAGCAAAGATCAGTTCCATTAAGAGTGCTGTTTCTGATGTCGCTGATACGATCAAATCGCATCTGCATTTCTCTGTTCCGGACGAGGGACCGCTGACAGACTTCCCGACATGGATGCCTGATATGATGCAGGGACTCGCGCAGGGTATTCGCCAGAACATGAAGTATGTCAAGAGCGCTGTCAGCAATCTTGCATCTGCTATGGTGCCGGATGTCGATCTTGCACCGGCTCTAGCACCGTATGAATCCGACCGTTTCCCGTGGCCGCGTTCACCGAAGCCGTCACCGGATTCGGCAGGTTCAGGCTTGTACGGCAGCGGCGGAGGCGGAAACACTTACAATATCACGATGAACGTGAATCAGATGAACAGCGACTATGATGCTCGCAGAGCTGCTGAAGTAACTGCGGAGGAAATCGAAAGGCTGACAACTGATAACAACAGTATGAAAGGATCGTGGTCTGTATGAGAAACTGGATCAAGATTGACGGAAAAAGCAGTCAGTGTTTCGGACTGAAAATGGATCGGCTCCCGCTCTGGACGACTGCCACTGAAACAGTCGAGAACACCACTCTCCCCGGCGTGCCGGTCGAAATGGATCGGCATACCGGGCAATACAAGGACTTCGATCTGACGCTGACATGCTATCTCACAAGGCCGCAGCACAATCATGAACTTGCTGCGATGAATGACTGGATCCAGAACGGCAAACAGCTTGTTATGAGTACACAGCCGCATATTTACGGTATTATTCGTAAAGTTGGACAAATCACTCCGAAAAGAATCGGAACACGGGCAAACGAGATTCAGATCCCGTTCACATTTCAGCCGTTCAAATATACAGTGCAAAACCGTCCGATTGTGTATGAATCATCGCCGGCGTATTATAGATTATGGGGGAATATCTACGCAGAGCCAATTTATCGGCTGACGATCGAAGATGACTGCATGATCACAGTATTTTCTGTAAATGGCATAAACTTGCAGCTGCTTGCGCTTGCTCTTGATACAGGTGTTGTTGTTATTGATTTGCAGAGAAGAAAAATATACAAGGAAGAATCAAACGGCGATTTGACGATTGTGCAGGAATATACTTCCGGAGCATTCTGGAAGATGGTGCTGAATCCGGGTGATAATATTATATCATGGCAATCCGGGATCAGCAAAGTTGAAGTGACGGTGAATGAGAGATGGCTTTGATACTGCGTGATCCGCTGATGGTATATCCAGCGGATGAGTACCAATTCGATTCAAACGGATTGCGTGTGCTCACACCGATTGTTGCGGAGCACACGATTGAGTTCGAACAAGCAGGAAGCATTCATGTCGAACAGCCGCTTGACCGTGACGGAGATTGGAAATCATTGATACCGGGACACATTATACGTGCGCCTGTTCCGTATCGCGGTCAGACACGCTGGCAGCCGTTCCGGATATACCGCCGGATCAAGAAGCGGCAGAACGGCATACCGATCGTATCGGTCGATGCAATGCATATGTTCTATGACTTGAATTATGTACTGCTCGAAGATGTGCGTCCGACCGATCTGAACGGACAAGATGCGATCCAATGGCTTTTCGACCGGCCGTATGATCCGAATGGGCGCGCAGAAACAGACCTTCCTCTTTCTCATTTTACATTCAGTTCGGATATTGAGGAAGTCTTCACGTCATATTTTCAATGGAAAACAATGACAGGTGCGCTGATCGGCGAAGACAACTGCATTCTCAACCGCTGGGGCGGTGAGTTGTTTGTTGACGGACTGTACTTCTCAATCAACACGGTCATGGAAGAAAGCAAACAAAACGCTTTCCATATTGCATACGGGATGAATCTGACAGAAGTCGAGGAAACGCTTGACTACACAAACACGTTCAGCCAGCTTGCGGCGACAGATAATTTCGGCAACCAGATGCACCGCTCTGTTCCGCTGACGTATAGCGGATTGCCTTTTGAAAAGACACTTCACGCGAATTTCAGTTACTCGGAAGAAGAATCCGATCCGGATGTGCAGGCAGAACGCTTTCGCAGTGATTTCGACCAGTATATTGACACGATTCAGGAAGTCGAAGCGCACTATTCCGTTCGGTATGCAGATATTCCGATGGATGATCCGTTTCAGGATCTCGCAGATTATGAGGTCGGTGATACAGGAGTCATTGATGATAGTGAACTGGAAATTTCCACAGTACAGCGTATCACGAAAACCGTGACCAATCTGTTGACAGGTGAGCGGATCAGCACAGAGACAGGCAATGTGAAGCGCAGTATTGCGCGTAAACAGCCGTACAGCAATACCGTTACGACAGAACAGAGTGCTGCACAGAAACAGCTTACAGCGATTACTGCGCAGGTTGAAGCGCTCAATCGTGCCCGCCTTTCGACATGGGGCAACGCGCGAAGCATGACATGGGGAACAGCGAAGAAATATACATGGGGCGATGCGGGAGGTGCATCATGACACAGACTGATTTTCTACATCTTGATAAACCGTCGGACAGTGATGCGATCAATATTGATGCGCTTAACAGCAATGCTGACAAGCTCGACGAATTTGCAAGGAGCGCAAATACAGCGATCAGCGCAAAAGCGAGTGCATCTGATCTTGCTGCGGAAACAACGGCTCGGCAGACATCCGATACTGCGATACAAGCAGATGCGACAAAGCAGCGGAATGCATTGACCACACAGATCAACGGCGGTGCAAAGAACCGAATGCCTGTCGAATCTGGAACGGCATCATCCAGTGTATCATGGTTTCAGGCAAACGGTCTGTCAATTCCGTCAGGGCAGTATATCGTGTTCTTCCGAAACATGGAGTCAGATGATACGGATGCAGCAACGTGCAGAGGAATCTTTTTTGACGCAAGCGGCGGCAATGCGTCCTCATATTTCCAGATTCCGCGCGGTCAGGATGTCTTTGCTGAGGTTACGATCACTACAGATGCAAAATCGCTTAGAATCAATCAATCCGATACGGTAGGCCACAGCGCAGGCGATACGATGTCATTCAGCGGTGCGATGATTTGCAGAAAAACCGATTGGGATATCTCGCATGATTTTGTTCCGTATTGCCCCACAATGGCAGAACTATATCAGATGATCCTTTCGCAGAACGGCGGCACACCACTCATGATGATGAGCGCACCGCCTGAAGGTGAGGTGGGTTAGAATGCCTGATATTCCGATCAAGGTGCGCAACAAGATCGTGCAGTCAGTTGGAATACATGAAATCGTATGCGGAAATAGTGATTATACAATTTCGTTTGATCTGGATAGTGAGTGGAATGAATTCACAGATATAGTCGCACGATTTGTGTACTGTGACAGAAACGGTGTACGGCATTGGATCGACAGCGAAATTCAGGATGGTATCTGCAATGTTCCTGTACTCTGCGGACTGGATTCAGTTCATGTCGGAGTATATGCAGGGAACATCCGCACATCTACACCGACAATTATCCCGTGTGTGCGATCAATTACGTGTATTCTTGGCCAAGCACAAAGTATGAAACGCGATTTCTTCAATGAATGCATGGAACTGCTGACTTACAGAAATGATCCGGAGCAGTTTAATGCTGCTTATAACTCGCTTGTTGAATACTGGAATAACGTGATAATACAATGAACAGGAGGCTGAATATGCCTGATATCAATATAACAGTAAGAGATAAGATCGCAAAAGCAGAAGGATCACCTGAGATCGTGTGCGGCAACAGCGATTATGCAGTGGTATTTGATCTTGATTCCGAGTGGGATACATACGACCTGAAAACAATGCGAGTAGTATGGATCGACATACTGACCGGAACTCCGAGATACATTGATGTTCCATTCAGCGGAAATTCAGCGGTTATTCCTGCTGTGTATAATGCATACGAAATAGCCGTAGGAATCTATGCAGGAGATATCAGAACAACAACGCCTGCACGGATACCGTGTGATAGATGCATTACAGATGGATCTGTAGTACACGAAACGCCATCTGCATCTGTATATGAACAGATAATTGATTTGCTTGAAAAGATGGCACATCCGGTAGGCTTCGGCAGGGTTGGCGATTCGACACCGATCATCGACGGATATAATCTCGGAACGATCGGACAGCAGATACTCTACTACGATAATCCGACACTCATCTTGACAATCACAAAAACACGGCAGGCACAGGGGTACTGCCAATTTTCTGAGCTAAAGTTCTATGACGAGAACTATCAGCCTATTACGCCGGACATCGACCAAATCAGCACGAACGCGACGCAGTACAGCGCGTCCGAAGGCGTTGAAAAATGTCTTGACGGAAATGTAGATACAAAGTGGCTGTGGTACTGGCAGAACCCAACAACCCTCACAGTTGCGCTCTCGTCAGACTTCCGCCCGGCATACGTATCCTATGTAACAGGCAATGATGGTGCGGGATGGGATCCGGTATCATTCACACTAGAGTATAAATACCATGCCGACACGACAACAATCCTTGATGTACAGGATGCAGAAATAACGAGTAGTCGAAAAGCAGAAACGCAAAAATTTGCGTTGAATTATGCGGAGGTGGAATAAATGGCAGTCGTAAGATCACAGGTTACAGGCGTGGGGAATCTCGCTACATGGCTGAATGAAAATGCAACGCACCTGCTCCAGAAGGTGGAAAAGGATGCATCGGAGGATGTGTGGTATGGATACGATCTTGACGGTAAAAAGATATTTTCACTAAAAAGCGGAGAATTCGCAGCATACAGGACAGACGGTGGAAACGCGATTACATCTGCATTGGCTGGTATGTTCACTGGTACAAACGACATCATAGTGTGCGACAACGGAATCATCGTCGCCTCGACATTCCAGAACCTAGGCTATGGCACAAGATACTTTGCATGCTTGATTTCAAAAACGAACAATGGCAGACTTGCGTGTATACTTTCAAGTGTCGCAAATAGCAGCACCACAATTTTATACACAAATGTGCAGCACGTAGCGATCGGAGACAGCACAACGCTCTCCACAACTACAACGTTCACGCCGGAAGCCGGACAGCAGACTTGCCTCGTTCCGTTCGCAACAAACGCAGAGATCGGTACGACATCATACACGCCGGATGCGTTCTACATCCCGATGAATCCGAACTACGCAATGGGAATTGGCAAGTTCCTTATGGGCGCAGACACGTATATCAGCAATGGATACTGGGCAATCAGGGACGGAGGTGCGCAGTAATGGGACTGACAGCGCAGGACTGGATCACGATTATCGTGGCGCTGATTTCAGCGGTGGCAACCATAACAACCGTTGTCATAACGACAAGAGCCAATAACCGCGAGATCGCGCACAAACTTGAAACTGCACAAGCGGTGACAGATACAAAGCTGCAAAGTCTGACGGACGAGGTGCGGACGCATAACGGATTTGCGCAGCGCATCCCTGTCATGGAGGAGCAGATCAGGCAGCTCACGAATCGCACCGAACGTCTGGAAAAGGAGGTAGCGCCATGACTGAAAAACTGAGAACTGCGCTGATCCGCATACGTGCGCATGGCAAGGATATCATGACACGCGCAGCCAAGACAGCAATACAAGCGTTTCTGGCTGCACTTCCTGTCAGTGTTGAGTTGATACAGGGCGGCAAAGCGGCATGGAAAGCTGCGCTGATCTCAGCACTCGCTGCCGGAATTTCAGCATTCATGAACGTGGTGATCGCTGCGCTTGACAGCGATAAAAACGATAAGGAGGAGTAAAGATGTTTAAGCAGAGACTTACAAAGCCGGAAGCAGGCAACCCCTACTACAACCGAATCGCATCCGGAGGATACTCCGGAGCGATTCAGGGCAGCCCTGTGTGTACTGGGTGCGACACACTGGCAAACTGCGTCGGCTACGCAGCCGGCAGATTCAACGAGATCATCGGCAAGGGCAAGTTCGTATACTTCCAGTACCCTCCGAATGCAGAAGACTTCTATGATACTGCGATTGCGGCAGGGCTGAAGGTCGGAAGCACACCAAAGCTCGGAGCGATTATCGTATGGGCGAAGGGTAAGACTTGGACATCATCGGACGGTGCAGGGCACGTTGCCGTTGTCGAGGACATTAAGTCAGATGGCAGTATCATCACATCTGAGTCTGGATATGGATGCGCAAACCCGTTCTGGACTACGCACCGCTATAAGGAATCCGGCAACTGGGGAGCAGGAACGCAGTATCGGTTTCTTGGATTCGTATATCAGCCTGAAACTGCGTTGGATATCCCGACAGGTATCATCCGTAAGGGCGATACGGGCGCAGAGGTGCACTGGATGCAGACACAGCTCGCCGCAAAGGGCTATCTTCGCGCTACGGAGATCGACGGCGACTTCGGCACGATCACGCTCGGCGCTCTGCTTGCGTTCCAGTTCGAGCACGGCCTCGATGTAGACGGCATCTGCGGCCAGGCTACCAATGCAGCTCTCACAAAGTAAAAGCAAACCGGCAGTGGAGTGATCCTCTGCCGGTTATATCTTTTTGGTGTTTAGACCGCCGAGCTGTGACATGATCATTTTTGCAAGACGCGCATTCGGCTGCGCGATTTTCACCGGATACTGCAATGCTTTCTCATAGTGAAACATTCAGTTCGCCTCCTTTTCCCACGGCCACGGGGTATTGCTCCATGCAGCCCAGCCGTTTTCAGTATTGGTCTGTTCCTTATAGAGCGCACCGAAACGCTTGACATAGGCGGCAGCGGCACGTTCACAGGCATCCCGATGTGCCAGCAGTGCATCCAGTGCTTCTGAATCTGTCGGATGCGTATCCAGATACAGTGCGAGATCATGCATGGAAAACTGGTGCATCTGCACCTGCCGGAGCAGCTCAGCCCTTCCCATTGCATCCAAAGACTTCAACCGCATCTCTGCCATCTTCCGTACCTCCCTTCCCCATTGTAAACGGCTTCACCAGTGAAGGAAATACCGTTCCTGATGCGAGCGCATCGGCGGCGGACATCGGAGTTTCCCAGTACTGATACGGTACATAAGCCATTGCCAGCGACAGCTTGGCAGGGAATGTGCCCTGCGGTGCCGCCGGAACAGTCTGATCCGGTAACATAGACGTTCTCCTTTCTGTTATTCAGCGAATGCAGCGGATGTGCTGCACGGTACATTCTATGCAGCTGCGTCAAAATCTGACACATTGCGACAGCGCCATATTCCTTTTAATAAGAATCTGCATATAGAAAAGTGTATTATTGTGTGATTCGCCGGAATCTGGTGCTGCCTGTACCCAAGTCCTTGACAATTTCGCCGCTGTATGCTATAATAATTCTATCAATAGTCGGTGTATTGTAATATGATTCACTGCATCGGCAGAAAGGTCTGTTTTCTATGATCTCTGCATTTACGCTCGTCCTTCGACTTACGGTCTTGGCGCAAAGCTAAAGGCCTGCTTCGTTGTGTCACGGCGTTTCTGAAGAAAAGATCAGGAAAGCTGATATGAAGTATGACAACGGTGTGAGGCCAAAGGCTTCACACCGTTTTTTCATTCCGATACTTGGGAGGTATCATCATGAAAATCTGTTTTTCTACGCTGGGCTGTCCGGATTTTGAATGGCCGGATGTATATTCTATGGCAAAGGATCTTGGCTTTGACGGTATCGAGCTGCGCTGTTACGGTTTGCCTGCCGATCCGTACCGCAGTAAGCCGTTCACCGGTGCGCAGCTCCCGAAAACCGTTGCGAAACTGCGTTCCCTCAAGCTTGAGATCCCCTGCATCAGCTCGAACTGCTGCCTGAATGAAAAGGATAATGAAGAACAGAACCGCCGCGAACTGAAAGCCTGCATGGATCTTGCAAAAGCTGTCGGTGCGCCTTATATCCGTGTCCTCGGCGACCGCTATTCGGAAGTGACCGGTGCTGTTGATGATGCCTATGTTGCATCCGTTCTGACTTCTCTGATCCCGGAAGCAGAAGCCCATGATGTCACATTGCTTGTCGAAACAAACGGCGTTTTCAGCGATACCAAGCGCCTGAAAGCCATGCTCGATGCAATCGGCAGCATTCATGTTGCCGCACTTTGGGATACACACCACCCCTATCGCTACGGCGGTGAAACGCCTGCCGAAACCGTTGCAAATCTCGGCAGCCTGATCAAATATGTCCAGACGAAGGACAGTTCTTTCAGGGACGGCGTTCTTCGCTATGAACTGATGGGCATGGGCGATATGCCGCTGGATGATATGATGGCGGCACTTGCCGGCATCAACTACACCGGATTTATCTCGCTGGAATGGGTTAAGCGCTGGATGCCGGAGCTTTCCGATGCAGGTATTGTTTTCCCGCAGTTTGCCGATTTCATGGCAAAATACCGCACGAAGTATAAGCATGAGCTTCAGGTCAGCCGCCGCGGAAACGGTTTTTATCCGTGGCCGAAGGAGCGTCTCATCAACTATACATTTCCGGATGTGCTTGACCGCATCTGCGAACAATTCCCGAATCAGTATGCGTTCCGCTATACCGAACTGGATTATACGCGCACCTATCCGCAGTTCCGCGATGATGTCGACACCTTTGCACGCGCATTGATCGCAATGGGTGTCGGTGCAGGCGACAAGGTTGCGATCTGGGCAACCAACGTACCGCAGTGGTATATCACTTTCTGGGCAACGACCAAGATCGGCGCAGTTCTCGTAACGGTCAACACCGGAAATAAGATCCACGAAACCGAATATCTGCTCAAACAGTCTGATACGCATACGCTTATCATGATCGACCAGTATAAGGGTACGGATTACAATGCGATCATCCGGACATTGATTCCGGAGCTTGCCGGTTCCGAGCCGGGAAAGCTCGAATCTGCGAAATTCCCGTTCCTGAAGAATATCATTACGATCGAAAGCAGCCAGCCCGGATGCTTCACATGGGAAGCAGCAGTCGCAAAATACACTGAAGTACCGCTGACCGAGGTGGAGCGCCGCCGCCGTGCGATCAAGAAGGATGATGTTGCGAATATGCAGTATACATCCGGTACGACCGGTTTCCCGAAGGGCGTTATGCTGACACATTACAATGTTATCAACAACGGCAAGGCGATCGGTGACTGCATGGACTTGTCCTCAGAGGACAGAATGATGATCCAGGTGCCGATGTTCCACTGTTTCGGTATGGTGCTTGCGATGACCGCATCTGTCACACACGCGGTCACAATGTCGCCGATCACGGCATTCTCGCCGCGAAAAGGTCTGCATTGTATCAATCAGGAGAAGATCACCTGTTTCCACGGTGTTCCGACCATGTTTATCGCAATGCTCGGTCATGAAAACTTCGCGCAGACTGATTTCTCTTATATGCGCACCGGTATTATGGCAGGTTCTCCGTGCCCGATCAAGACGATGCAGGAGGTCATTGAAAAGATGCATATGCCGGAGATATGCATTACCTACGGTCAGACTGAGGCATCTCCTGCAACGACCATGTCCAAGACAACTGATTCGCTTGACGCGCGTGTCAATACAGTCGGCGGCCCGATCTTCGGTGTTGAATGTAAAATTGTCGATCCGGAAACCGGTGAGGAAGTGCCGGACGGCGTTGACGGCGAATTCTGCGCACGCGGCTACAATATCATGAAGGGCTATTATAAGATGCCTGAAGCGACTGCCGCTGTCATTGATGAGGATGGCTGGCTGCACTCCGGCGACCTTGCACGCAGACTGCCTGATTCCGGCTATTTCAAGATCACGGGCAGAATCAAGGATATGATCATTCGCGGCGGTGAGAACCTCTATCCGAAGGAAATCGAAGATTTCCTCTATACGCATCCGGATGTCCGCGATGTGCAGGTGATCGGCGTGCCGGATAAGCAGTACGGCGAGGAAGCAATGGCGTGCATCATCCGGAATGAGGGTGCGGCCTGTACCGAGGACGATCTGAAAGAGTATGTCCGTTCACACATGGACAAGACAAAGGTGCCGCGTTATGTCCGCTTTGTTGATTCGTTCCCGATGAATGCGGCAGGCAAGATCCTCAAATATAAGATGCGTGAGGAAGCGGTTGATTATTTGAATCTCCATGAAGCAAGCAATATTGTGACCGCATAAAATAAAGGAAGATCCGCAGGAATACAGTTTTTTCTGTACTTCTGCGGATTTTGTATATCTGACCATTATATATCCATGTGCGGTGCTGTATTGACAAAAGTGCAAGCCTCTGGTATAATATATATATACGGCATCCATATCACAATCTCAGCATTTTTTGATGAAAAGGGGGATTTTTATGAAACCGATCCTGATTTCCATTAGCCGAGAATACGGCAGCGGCGGCAAAGAAATTGCACAGAATATCTCTGAACGTCTCGAAGTGCCTGTCTTTGACCGCAAGCTCATCGACATGACAGCCGAACAATGCGGATATTCTGTGAAATTCATTCAGGAGAATGAGGAGCGCATGACCAGTTCGCTGCTTTATAATATCGCCGTTTCCGGTGCATTTTCTTCTTCAGCCGATACCGCCGCACTGCCGCAGGATCATGTTTTTCTTGCGCAGAGCAAGATCATCACACAGCTTGCAGACGAGAATCCGTCTGCCGTATTTGTCGGGCGATGTGCTGATTATATCCTGCGTGATCATCCGAGCCTGTTCAGCGTTTTCATTACTGCTGATATGGATTTCCGCGTCAAACACGCCATTGAACAATACAATGTTCCGGCTGACAAGGCATATTCCATCGTCAGCCGCCACGATAAGCAGCGCCGCCGTCACTATAATTATTTCACCGGCATGGAATGGGGCGCGACCTCAAATTATCATCTGATCCTCAATACAGGAAAACTCGGCATTGAAACTGTCACGGGTATTCTGATCGAGCTGATCAAGCACGCATAACAGCATGAAACACAAAAGCCGTTAGGAGCATGGCGCTCTTAACGGCTTTTTGTCTGTTAATAAAGTTTCTGTATTGCAAATCACGACCAAAACTTTTGATTTGCCCGCCGCAAATTTCTTGATAAACTGAAAGAGGTGAAGCCGTTTCGGGTTTCACCTCTCTGATTTTTTATTATTCTTCGGAAATCGAATCGCTCAGTGCGCTGTTGACAAACATATCATAGATGCGGCGGACAGCTTCTTCAAAGTCACCGTCCAGCAGTCCGATGATAATATTCAGCTCACTCGAACCCTGATCGATCATCTTGACATTGATTCTTGCATGAGCAAGTGATGCGAAGATACGTGCCGCAGTACCGCGAGTTCTGCGCATTCCTCTGCCGACGACTGCAAGCAGGGAGATACCATGCTCCAGTTCGCAGGAATCCGGCTCGACTGCCTTGCGGATACGCGAAAGAACCGTCTTTTCTCTGCCCTTGATCGTTTCCTCTGCAAGGATGATCGTCATGGTGTCGATACCGGAAGGCATATGCTCAAAGGAAATGCCCATTTCTTCCAGAACCGAAAGTACCTTACGGCAGAATCCAAGCTCTGCATTCATCATTGCCTTCTGAATATTGATCGCGCAGAAGCCCTTTTTGCCTGCGATGCCGGTAATGGTATAGCCGGTCTGTGCATCGGAATCGGCGCTGTCACCGGAAACGATCAGTGTTCCGGGTGCAGTCGGCTCATTCGTATTGCGGATATTGATCGGGATGCCGGCGGCACGGACAGGGAAAATTGCATCCTCGTGCAGAACCGTTGCACCCATATAGGAAAGTTCACGCAGTTCCTCGTATGTGATCGTATTGATAACTGCCGCATCCTTGACGATTCTCGGATCAGCGACCAGAACGCCGGAAACATCCGTCCAGTTCTCATAGATCTCTGCGCGGACTGCGCGTGCCACAAGCGAACCTGTGATATCAGAGCCGCCGCGCGAGAATGTGATGACCTCACCGTTCGGGCCTGCACCATAGAAGCCCGGAATGACCGCATTCGGCATATCTGCGAGCTTCTCACGCAGAGCAAGCATGGTTTCTGTCATCAGCAGACTTCCGCTCTCATTGAAGCAGATCACATCTGCCGCATCCACAAACGGAAATCCGAGATAATCTGCAAGCAGCATACCGTTCAGATATTCACCGCGGCTTGCTGCAAAATCCTTTGTTGCGCCCTCTTTCAGGCGGTATGCGATCCGGTCAAGCTCATCGGTCGGATCAAAGCTGAGTCCGAGTTCTTTTGCGATCTCCAGATAACGGCTGCGGATCTGACCGAGTGTATCGGAGAAATCCTTGCCCTCTGACGCAAATCTCTGACAGGTATAGAGCATATCCGTGATTTTTGTATCATTTGAAAAGCGCTTTCCCGGCGCGGACGGAACGACATAACGGCGCTCCGGATCAGACTCAATGATCGCCTTGACCTTTTTGAACTGTCCGGCATCTGCAAGCGAACTGCCGCCGAATTTCACAACCTTGCTGTTTCTCTGAACCTCTGACATAACAAGCATCCTTTCATAATATAAATTTCCAGATACTATTATATTCGATTTTTCGGAAAAAATCTATTGACGGGATTTACAAACTTTGCATTCTGATACTGTGTTTTTTGTGTATACGGATGTACGCGGTACACGAACAAGCCGCAATACTGTCCTGTCAGCTTCATTTGTGACATTGTGAACGGGACGTTTGGGGATTTTTCCGGAAACATTCACGGTGTTATCACCGTTTCACATTGTGCTGTCACAAAAATCCAGTATAATCTGAATGATCAATTTATTTGAAAGGACACGATACGATCACGATGAAAAAGTCACTTGCATTCTTATCAGCACTAATTCTGCTGACTGCGACAGCCTGCACCAATACGGATACTTCCTCTGTTGCGGATACAGCCAGTACAGAATCAACAGCATCTATGGAAACATCTGCGCCGGAAACGGCCCCTGCCGAACCGGAACCTGTAAAACCGCTGGTCAATCACATGAGCGCAACGGAGCTTGCATCCGCTGACCTGCACGAATTCACGCTGCTGGATGATATAAATCCGTATCAGGAGATCAAAATCAGTCTGGAATCCGAATCCGCTGCAAAATTCGTTGCAGATGCAGATCAATGGTTCGCAGAATTGTCGGAATCAGAAAAAGAGGATCCGGAAACTGTTCAATTCATGCAGATGGTGGATATGAACAGAGAAGAAGCTGCGAAGGATCCCGATGCAAAAATATATAATCTCTGGAGAGTGAATGGTGTTCCGTATTTCCTTCCGTATGAACTCAGCTTTATGGTCGATATGGAATATGACGGCGGCGCGTTTGACATTACACAGCATCTCTATCAGGATCCTGAAACCGGAGAGATCATTGATATGTACCTGCCGATCGACGATTCCAGATTCTTGAACGGAGATGTGTTTGACGAGAAAGGCTATCAGACATGGTCTGAATCATTGGAGATCGTTGATCAGGAAAAGCATTTTGAAAGCTATGATGAATACCGTGAATGGGCGGACAGTTATTTGAATGAGATGTCGAAATGCAGTCCGATCTCTGCGGAGCATCTGAAAAAGATCGACAGAGCATTTTTCGATGTATTCATGAATCATACTGTTGAAGAAATACCGGTTGATCTGGTAGCAATACATGACAATGATTTCAGATATCAAATTATAGATCCGCTTGCAGATTACCGCACTTTCTGGGAAATCAAAGACCGCGAGGGCGTGGATCATATCGCAGATTCTGTCCGCGAATTGAACCTGCATGACGATGAAACGGGCATTGATTTTCTGGCACACATCGTTCTGCCGCCCGATTATGACGAAAACAAGAGCTATCCGGCATTTGTCCTGACGGATGCTGTCTGGCGTTTCGGTGATACGCCTGCGCTTTACAAGGCAATGGAAGAAGGCAAGGCACAGGATGTCATTTTGGTGACGCTCGGTTTGAATTATTATATGGACAGTCAGGACATGGGCTTCCGCGACCAGTATCTGCTTTTTGACTGTGCATCGCTGACAGATTTTATCACGGATAACCTGATGCCGTATCTCGGTGAGCAGTTCAAGATCGACTTTGCAAATTCATCGCTGTACGGGCATTCGGACGGCGGTGCGTTCACCCACTATGCGGCGTTCAATTCGGACAAATACGAGAATCAGCCGTTCCGGAATTATATCATCGGTTCGCCTGCGCTCTGGGGTCTTCATCATCCGGACGAGGAAGGCGATATCACGGACTACAAGCGCGATTACGATTATTTCGAGCGAAATGATACATTCACCAAGAATCTGTTTATCACCGCAGGCAAGGACGAAGATCCTGACTATGCGGACAGCTATGAGGAAGGGGAGGACACCACGCTGGAGGGCGTCAATGCGCTGAAAGAACGTCTGGATGAACACGGCGTTACGACCGCAGAGGTAAAGCTCTATGACTCGCATCATTATCAGTACATCCCGGAGATGCTTGTTGAATTTCTCTGCAAATATTATCCGGCATAATATATGCAAAAGGCGCATCGTGTATTTACGGTGCGCCTGTTTTTGCTGAAAATTCCGCTTTCAGCAGATCGGTTATCCATGTATGCACATCTGAAAATGCAAAGCCGGAATGCTCCGCTTTCGTGCAGTTATACGAAGTATCAGCACAGTTCCCGTCATAGGGCGCAGGATCGCCGCTGTCCGACAGAATTGCTTTCTTTTGCGATATTGCTGCAATATATTCCAGAATCTCCTGTTGTGACAGAATACCCTTTGCACAGCCGTTGACAGCGCCGGATACCGGATGCTCCGCAAGATGTGCAAAGAATGCACCTGCTTCCAATTCATGGATATAGGATACCGCAGCAGCCGGATGTTCTATATGCATCGGGATACCGTTCCGGATATGATCGGTATAAAACCGCAGACGGTTCGTATAATCATTTGCACCGAGTACGACCGGATACCGGACAAACGTACAGGCATCAGGCTGCATGAATTCGAGTGCGGCACGTTCTGCCTGCCGCTTTCCCTCTGCATAATCGTCAGGCCGGTCGATCCAGTGCAGGGGATGCTTCCGCGCATCAAATTCATCCTCGGTGATCAGCAGATGCGCAGATTGATAAACTGCACATGAGGACATCTGTATATAGCGCGTACAGCGGATATTCGCAAGCAATGACCGGACATCATTGGACGCATACGCGACCTTGTCGATCACAGCATCAAAAACCTGACCGCCGAGTGTCCGGCGCACGCTGTCAGCATCCGTTTTATCAACGGTCAGATGCCGGACATTTTGTGCAAACGGATTCTCATGACCGCCCCGTGTTGCGACCGTGACCGTATGCCCCGATTCGAGCAGCCGTTTCACGGTATGGATGCCGAAAAATCTTGTGCCGCCGATCACCAGTATATTCATAGCCTGTCCTTTCGTGTCTGTATCATTTGTCAGCATTGGCGCAGGACGGCTTTTTTCCGTGAAATTCGTCTGTATCAAGCAGAACCGTAAACGGGCCGTCATTGTGCAGCGCAACATCCATATCTGCGCCGAATACACCGCAATCCACCTTTGGTATCACTTCACGGCATTTCGTAAGAAACAGCTCATAGAGCCGGTTCGCTTCATCCGGCTTTGCGGCATGAGAAAAGCTCGGCCTTGTACCCTTGCGGCAATCCGCACAGAGCGTGAACTGCGAGATGATCAGCAGTTCGCCGCCGACATCCTGAATGCTGCAATTCGTCTTGCCTTCTGCATCCGGAAAAATGCGCAGCTTCACAAGTTTCTCGGATAACAGCGCAACTTCCTGCTCCGTATCGTTCTCCATCACACCGAGCAGAACGAGAAATCCTTTCCCGACCGCGCCGACAATTTTCCCGTCAACCGCAACAGATGCCTCTGTCAC
>JAZQOZ010000158.1:0-4099 GCA_045628085.1 Oscillospiraceae bacterium
AAAGGCAATAGTTTCATCATAGTGAGCTTGTTGCTTTGTAGGGGGAATTATCACGTTTGAATTCTGTATGAGCAGAATATATGATGCATTTTCGGGATGTAATCGCGCTGACACGTTGCTGTTTCAGTCTATATCCTGAACCTAAAAGCGCCGCCCTAATCAGGACGGCGCTTCGTATGTCATCAAATTCAATTACAGACCGGGTGTTTCGTCATTGAAGGGATCATTGTCGATGGGTGAAGCCGTGAGAATATCCTCTGCTTCAAACGCAGTGATTTCCAGTTCAGGTGCTGTATAGATGTTTTTCATGTTTTACTCCTTTCAACCTACCGCAGGTATTGCTTCACTCATATTGTAGAGTGCTGCGCAGAGGGCTTTCAGACCGCTGTCATCGCTGTTCATGGCCTTATAGATATAGTTGTAGACATAGTAGCCATTCAGATCTTCTGTACCAAACTTCACAGGCGAGATTTCCTTCTCGGTATAGAACAGATTCGGATTCAGTTCATTCTGTTCTGCGCCTGTGAATGTTTCGCTGTAGTACAGACGGAGCTTCGGAGTAGATTTCAGCAGCAGCGTTGCACCGACAAATGTATCGCCCATATTGTCAGTAGATGCGTAATTCGCTTCCAGCGTATTGCTGATGCTCGCGAAATCGGAATCGCTGTAGGTCTTGCCGGCGGGTGCGCCGGTGACACCGAAATATGCAGCAGCCTGTGCGCCGTATTCGAGGAAGCTGTCCACAAAATCAGAATAATTCGGATCGTATGCCTTAACCTTATCCATGTATGTCTCAAGATCAAATTTAACAGCATTTCCGATAGCCACATCATTCTCATCATAGAACTGTGCGGTGATCTCATCATACATATTCTTTGCAGGCATACTGATTGGGAATACACAGTTGCCGTTTGCATCTTTGACTGCATTTGATGCACTGACCTTTGTGCCGTCGCTGAACTCAACGTAGCCGTTCTTGCAGGAATCGGACAACAAATAGTGGAAGTTGATCGTAATATCGCCGTTATAGGATACAGAATACCCCTTTGCTTCTGCTATGGGCATCTCCTGAATCAGGTCTATATAATCACCCAACGCAGCCTTATATCCATCGGAATTCTTATAGGAATCGGCACAGCCGGCAGGAACATAGATTGTTTCGAGATCTGTACATCCGTCGAAGATATCGCAGCCTTCATCCGGATTAAAGTTTGCGATCGCATCCGCATCATCGCATTCAAATGTAGCGGATTTGAGTCCGGAACCCACAAACACTCCCTCTCCAACATTTGTAACAGAAGCTGGAATTGTGATGTCTGTCAATAATGGACAATCAGCAAAAGCATATTCTCCGATATTCTTCAAAGAATCAGAAAGTGTGACATCTGCCAATGATGAACAGTGCTCAAATGCATACGATCCAATTTCCGTTACAGAATCAGGAATAATGACACTGGTCAAATCTTCACATTCTCCAAAAGTCCAGCTGTCGATTTTGGTAACAGTATCGGGAATTGTGATACTTTTAATTTTGGTTCCGCCGAATGCACTATCTTCGATCGTGGTAAGAAAATCAGGAAGCGTAATATCGGTCAGGGATTCAGCATAGCAAAAAGCCCCTTCCAGAATAGAAGTAACTGTATCCGGAACAGTATAAGCCGCATCCTCTTTTCCAATCGGATACTGCATCAGCGCTGTTTTATCCTTATTGAACAACACACCGTCAACGCTGCAATAATTGCTGTTGTCTGCCTCAACATTGATCGCTTTCAGATTCGGGCATCCGCCGAAAGCGTAATCACCGATCTCTGTAATGCCTGCCGGGATCGTGAAGCTTTCTATTGCTGTATACATAAACGCACATCCAGGAATACTTGTCATAGCAGCAGACAGTTTGATACTTATTAAAGCATTGCAGAAGCCGAAAGCTCCCCAGCCGAGTGTTGTTAGAGAATCCGGAAGCTCGATGCTTTCCAGTTTTTCGCAGCCATAGAAAGCAGAGTCACCGATTGTTGTAAGGGTATTCGGGAATTCGATTTTTTCCAGACTCGTGCAGCATACAAAAGCAACATCACCTATCATTATCAGAGAATTCGGAAGTTCGATGCTCTCCAGATTACTGAATTCACCGAAAGCGCCTCTGCCGATCGAGGTCAGATTCGGCGTATTAAATACGACCTCTTTGACCTCATCTTTTCTATCACACCATGCAATCGGTATAGGGTTGAACTCATCAATGAAGTCCGGAAACGCTTCGTCATTGCCTGAAATGGTCAGAACGCCTTCATCGTCTATCTCATATGTCAGCGTGGAATTCGGGATCGTATTTTGTACGCCGTAATTATAAGTAATTGTTGCATTTTTCAGCTCATCATTTCCATCATCTATGGAAACACTCTCCCAATCGCTTTTGGAGCCTGTGTAATAGACATTTTTCAGGTCAGGGCAATCTTTAAAAGCATTTGCACCAATGCTTGTAACAGAATCAGGAACTGTGATTTCTGTCAGAGAACCGCACCTGAAAAAAGCCATATCGCTAATGCTTGTAACAGAATCAGGAATTGTGATTTCTGTCAGAGCAGAACATTCGCCGAAAGCACCATACTCGATGCTTGTAACAGAATAAGGTATTTTGATTTCTGTCAGAGAACCGCATCCGTAAAAAGCCGTATCGCTAATGCTAGTAACAGAATCAGGAATTTTGACCTCTGTCAGAGAAGTACAACATAGGAAAGAACTCTTGCCAATGCTTGTAACAGAAGCAGGGATAGTAACGCTTGGAAGGGAAGTACAGGTGCAGAAAGCATAATCACCAATACTTGTAACAGAATCAGGAATTGTGACGCTTGTCAGTCCTGCACCATAGAAAGCCCGATCACCAATACTTGTAACAGGCGCACCTGCAATCTCAGCCGGAATCACAACATCTGTATCTGTGCCGGAATAGCCTGTGATTTTCAAGCCTTCTGTTGCATCGTCATAAGTATACGAGAAGCCTTGAAGGGTGCCGTCATAATAATGCATACGTAATTCGGTAACGGATTCATCTTCATTAATTTCTTGCCACCGTTCTTTTGAGCCACCGTAATAGACAACAGGATTAACTAGATAGTCGAAAGCCCAAGCCACAATACTTGTTACAGAAGCAGGAATTACAATTTCTTCTGCTCCTCCGACACCATATGTTTGACCAAAAAAACCAGCACCCTCAATAGTCTTAACTGTATCGGGAACAATGATTTTATTTAAATAATGAGTATCAAGGAACCAATCCAACTTTGTAACAGGTTTGCCTTCAATTTCTGACGGAATCTCAAGGTCGATATTATCCGGTCCATTATAAGATGTTATTATTGCTTCACCATTTTCAATCTTATAATCAAAATAAGATGCAGGTGCAGCCGCTGCACTTGCGGTAATTGAGATGCTGTCCAGCACCTTTGTGTACGGGGCAAGCGGAATCGAGGATGCGACAATCGCAAACGCAAAAATGCCTGCCAGAGTTTTCTTAAAGTAATTTTTTGACATCATATTACCTCCTGTATAAAATAAGCCGATTATATAGTGGACATTCACTAAATATTGACATTATACCATAAATTGGTCATAATGTCAATATTATTTCGGCGTTTTTCACTTTGAAAGCTGCGTGCGTTTACAGACCGTATAGTATGTTACAAAGGGTACGTTCGATGCGTACAGCTATCAGACTTTGGAGAATAAGCAGAAGTTTATCTCTCAGATCATGACAAGCAAAACTCCTGCGAGAAAAGGTGAATACACATATAGAACTATCTCAGGTTTTAATTTAAAGGTTGTGCAGATTTTGGGTCTACACAGCCTTTCTTCTTGCATAATACTGCTTGAAATCAGCCATTGCTGTTGCAGATATCACATTGAAGCGGAAGATAATATCCACTTGCTGGGTACGGTTGGCTCTGCCACCTTCCGGAGCGTGAACGATAATCCTGTCAATCAATTCATGCATTATCTCAGGGGTAAGCTCAGTGAACGCTTCATACTTCTTTACAATGCTCACAAGGCTTAATACATCATCTTTCCTCTGTTCCTTACGTTCAATTGTTTCAGAAAGCTTTGC
>JAZQOZ010000159.1:0-7593 GCA_045628085.1 Oscillospiraceae bacterium
TTCCTCAATGTCATCAAGCAGTATGAGCATATCACGGTGCTTACTCCGAAGATCATGCACGAACTGATTGACAGGATAGTAGTCCATGAAGCAGACAAGTCCAGCGGAAAGCGAATCCAGGATATTGTCATTCACTATCGCTTTGATGTGGCATTATCGACTATATCCGTTGAAACAGGCAAATATGGAAAAAAGGTCGCATAACCGACGGTGTTATGCGACTACACTAAGGGAGAAAAAACTTCTATATCACTACTGTGCTTTATGTGCAGGAGTACATCAAGAACAGCGATGACAGCTATAAGGTCGGAAAAGTTATGGCACGCGGCGACTTTTTTGCCTGCAATATTGCACTCGGCAAGCTGATTGCCCCGGAGCCGGAAAAGAAGCAGGATCGCTTTATGGAGGCAATCATGAGAGCCGCCGCAGTACCGCCTACGCCGGTGAAACCTGAAGCACAGGCAGAACGGGAAGCAGCTCCGACACCGCCCGCGCCCGCTGCAGATTTTACGATCTATCAGCTGAAAGGCGGCGATGAAACACGCGATCTGCGGTTTGAACCCTATGACCGTCTGACGCAGCAGGGGCAAAAGCCGGATATGGCAAACTACGATCTGGTCTATGAAGGCAGCATGGCGGATGTGACAGACAACCCCGACCTGCGGATTCAGCTCGAAGCGATCTTCCGCAAATTCAATCTGGAACGCCCGGATGATTTCACCGGACACAGCCTGTCGGTCAGCGATGTGGTGGTTGTGAGAGATCAGGCGTTTTATGTGGATTCCTTCGGCTTCAAGCCGCTGCCGGACTTTCTGGCACCGGCAATCGCCGCGCCGGAGCAGACCGAGGAGCGTTTTCTGGATGCCCTGCCCGGACGTTTGCAGACAATCGCTGAGCACAAAGTTAGCCCTGCGGAGGACAATCTGCTGAAAGTTTCCGCAGAAGCTGAAAAGCTGCGTATTGACCCTTCCATTATGCGGAAAGCGGCGGAAATGGTTGACGATCCTCGAATTGACCGAATGGCAGAGACCTATGTGAAGCGTTTTGAAACGGGCAATCCGCCGGAATCGCAGCAGAAACCGAAGCCGAAAAAGCCGAAGCTATGAGGAGGTGCGGACATGAGTGTTTTGACCAATGAGGAGCGGATGCTGCTTTGCTCTCTGGAGTGCAGGAATCAGGCGGAGGCGCTGACTATTCTGTTGAATTTTGCCGCGAATTTGCAGGTAGAAGCGATCCTGCACGGCAGCATTCAGGCACTGATTGCCAAGCTGGAGCATGAGCATCTGGATTACCATGCAGAAACTGCGGAAATGCCGGATGATCTGAGCGAATGATGATGAAGGCATATCGCTGTGACAAGAGCGATATGCCTTCAACATAACAATATGATTTCCGAAAGTGTTACCCTTTCGGAAGCAGTCAACCACGCAGATAATGTGGTTTTGGTTCAGTTATTTGTCAGATTTTGTGATTTGGTGAGTATATTATAGCACAAATTGGATTTATCGTCAAGTGGCTACAGCATCATTTACAGTTTTCTTATTGCAATTTTGTAAACATTAACAAGTGAACAAGTTAAGGTTGTACACCTATGTGTAAATATACACGAATCAGATTTTTGTACCGTCAGAATCGTAGTCAGGAGGAAAGGAAAATGGCGAGGAGAGGAAACAATATCTATCATCGGAAAGACGGTCGCTGGGAAGGCCGGTATTACTGCAAGAGTACACGGAAATACAAGTCCGTATACGGAAAAACCTACACAGAAACGAAAGAAAAGCTCGATCGGATTCGGAATGAAGTACTTGTGCCGTCAGCAAGATGCAATCTGCTGTTTGCAGACATTATGAAAATGTGGCTGGAGAGCCGCAGAAGCCGTATCAAAGAGAGCAGCTATGCGAGCTATCGTAACAAACTGGAACATCAGATTATCCCGTATTTCGGCAATCTGCAATACAGCCGTCTCGATCTCGATACGATTCCAATGATTCTATTGTATTCTCATCACGGTCAAGTACAACAGCAATCCGAGAAAACGCATTTGCATTAATGATTGGACGTAGGATTTTGTTTTGAAAGAAAGAACCCATATTGTCTTTTCCGCCAACGCCGCATATCAGAAGCCGCTCATCGCTTCCGTTTTCATACCATTCGACAGACTGCTCAAATTGAGTCGCCTTTACTGCTACATCCGCAGGTGGTCTCTTACAATGTATCCAGCCGGCGACCTTCTCAAGATAATAGCTCAACAGAATCGCATCTGTTCCGCCTTCGCAAAGAATGATTCTGTTCATAGGCGCACCTCAAATCCGAACGCTGCACGATTCTCAAAAACTTCACGCCCGGATAGTACTCTGGAAAAAGTGCCATCCTCTGTTTTTTTGAGGGTGCATACACAAACATCATCTGAAATATCCTGCGTATCATAATCCTGAGTTGCGAGGATACCGTCTATTGCTTCAATACTGTGTGTTGAAATAAAAAGCTGGACATCAAATTTCTTGCAGGCCTTCATGATAAAGCGAAAAATATCGTCATAGTATTTTTTATGAATAGATGTTTCCACTTCATCGAACAGAAGAATGCCGCCTGCTGCCTGAGCAATTGCATTAGAGATAGCCAACACCTTTTTAATTCCGTCGCCGAATGTAGAAAGTGGCATATCTCCAAGCTTTCGGTGACGAATAAACTCCACAGGACGGTTTCCAATGTCACTTCTGAAAATCATCATGTCTTCAATATCCGGATCAAAGAGCTGCATAGCTTTGATACAGATTTGCTTATAGGAATCATATCTGATTATCTTGTTGATGATACTGCCCCTTAAATGTGCAAAAGGAGATACATATACAATATTGAGCACATCTTTATCAGAAGATACTGTGCCAGTAAGTTTAGAATACTGATTCACGACAATGTGTTGATTTTGCTCCCTTTTATTGTAGTAAAGTGTAATATCTCCTTCAAATGCTTCTGCTTCTAATTCCCCGTCGGGGATATCTGTCAGCTCGTCATGGCGAAGATTTGTTTCCTTTGGATCGACAAGAATCTTATCCTGTTTTCCACTGAGTTTATATGCGATCTCACTCTGATCACATATTCCGGTAATGGAGATTTCAAGACGGCTGCCGTTGTTACGAGGGAACATACAGATTAGATTATCATATATGGAATTACTGCTGAGAACAGAAGAAAGTGCTTCGCGCTGTCTGGCGACTTTATACACGTCAGCCAGTTTTCCTGATGAGCATAGAAGCTGAATTGCTTCCAGTACGCTTGTTTTACCGCAGTTATTATCTCCTACAATGAGATTAACCTGATTCAGTCGTTTGATTTTTAGGTTACGTATTCCGCGATATTGCGTAATACAAAGCTCTTTGATGAATGCCATGACAAAGCCTCCTATTCATCGAATGAAATAATCAGTCGTGTGCCGGTCGCATCTGCTATCTTTTTCAGTGTTTCTATCGTGGGTTTGGTAGTACCGCGTTCCAGATTACAGATATTTGCCTGCGTCAGACCTGTTTTTTCAGCAAGCTCTTTCTGCGTCAGTTTTCTTTGCTTGCGTAAAGCAGATATGGATTCTCTGATTTCTGCATAGATGTCATATTCATTCACAGGATTCCTGACTGCCGGACTCTCCTGGAAGTCGATACTGCTTAGTTTTTCATCTAAAATTCTCTGAAAGTCGCTCATAGTATACCTCCTAAAATATAATATATCATATTTTTCATGGATTGTCAATAGGAATATATCCTGTATGATAATTTTTGATATATCCTGTATGATAATTTTTGAATGCATTTCTTTATAATCATCTGCTGATCCGTCTTGCTCTATACAATTACAAAATCCTTATGATACGAATTGTATCACGGAACAAAACAAAGAACATGGTTTGATGGATTAAGATGGTTTAGATGCAAAGAAAAAATTTCACGCGTTAAAGCTTTACAAATGGAACGAAATATGGTATACTGAAGCATACAGTTGCTGTATTTCGTCCCGGAAAGGAACGAAATATGAAAATTATAAAAGCGACACTCCTCCCTTCCGGCAATTACCGGACACAGATCGTTACCGGCTATGATGAGTACGGTAAACGAATGGTGCGTTCTTTTACGGCAGATACCGAAGAGGAAGCAGTCCGTCTGGCACTTGACTTCAAGGCAAACGCCGCTCTTGGCATCGCTCCGAAAAACATGACCGTCGAGCAGGCATTCACGCAGTACATCGAAGCACGCGATCAGATTCTCTCTCCTGCAACTATCCGCGGATACAACATCATCAAGAATACGCGGATGCAGAGCATCATGAAGATCAATATTCTGCGGCTCAAGATCAATGATGTGCAGAGAGCGGTCAATCTGGATGCAAGACGCCTTTCGCATAAGTCTCTCAAAGGCGCGCTCTCTTTGCTCAAAAGTTTGCTCGCGGTTCAGGGTGTTGATTTCAATATCAAGCGTATCACACTTCCGCCGAAGAAGAAAAAGTATGTCGAGATTCCGACCGCGGAAGAAGTCCTGAGCTGGATCATCGGTACGGACATTGAGGTTCCCTGCCTGTTGGCGATGTGGCTCAGCCTGCGAATCAGCGAGGTACGTGGTCTTCAGTTCCGTGATATCTCCAAGGACGGCAAGACGATCTCTGTCACCCGTGTCAAGATCTACCTCGACGGAAAGAACATCGTTCGCGACAGCACCAAGACCTATGACAGCACCCGTATGAATGCATTGCCGGAATATCTGCTGAACCTGATTCGTCAGATTCCGCATCAGCGTGAGGACGAGTTCATTGTGAATATGTCCTATCCGACCATCTGGAAGCGTTTCAAAAAGCTGACACAGGAGCACGGATACGACATGACCTTCCACAAGCTGCGCCACGAATTTGCGACCACGCTGAACGATCTTGGCATCCCCGCAGACTACATCCAGAAGCTCGGCGGCTGGGCTACGGACAATGTTATGAAGTCGGTCTACACGCATACGACCTCTGCCAAGGAAGCGGAATATCAGAAGAAGATCGACGAATATTTCATGTCCATTATCGGCCGAAAAGCAGTATGAAGAAAGAAATCACACGATTGTCACACGGTTTTAGAAAATAAACGTAAATACGCGGATTTCGTTTCGATTTTGTCGATTGTTCAAATCCCTCTTTCTCCGCCATACAGAAAACCGCGTATCTGCTATCATTTCAAGCAGATACGCGGTTTTTCTCTATTGCATTATGTCCTTAATAGGACATATATGTCGTGTTTATGACACATTTTTCCAAAAAATTATGACACGAAATACGATATAACACAATGCGTATATGCTTTGTGCCGTTCTTCATCTTATTCGTCTGCATCTATTGCGCTCATGCGCTTTTCAATGCAACGGAGTACGCGCTCTGCCGCATTTTCAATAATATATGCTATAATGGCTATGAGCATACAGACGGGAAAAAGAAGAAACGCACACGGTTGCAGCCGTATGCGTTTCGGTGGTTGTAAGGTATTCTCTCGGTTTCCTTACGGTTATTGTCTGTATTATACCATACCCAGAAACAAAAGTCAAGTTATTTTTTATATAAATAAAATACTTTTTTACAATTATTATTCAGCCGCTATTATTCGTAGCGTAAATCCTGTCTGATCTGTACTGTCATAATCAGGTCGAGTGAACAAAGCTGTGAACAAAGAACATAAAATCCCCTATATATCTATATACGTGTATACGGGCGCATATATGCGCCCATATTACTCTATATACTCTTACCCTATAATATTATGTTCTTTTGTTCATTACACATATATAGCAACGTATCTACTAATAAAACAGCTAGAACAAAACAACGTACAAAGTAGGAACAAATCATTTGTTCATTATATTTGTACTTTTAATAAATTACAAAAGCGACTTTCTGAACCGGATCGCGTGAACAAAGACGAGTTTTGTTCACTTAGTTTGTTCTTGCTGTTTATAAGTATATTACATATTCTTACAGGGCGTGATATTTCTGATATAATACAGATAATAACGACTTGTGGTGATGATAAACGGTGACTATATATGACAGGTTGTGCCGCAGAGAGATGCGAAATACTCTGAACCGGAAGATTTACGATCCGCGCCGCAGGTGGACGCTAAAACATCCTGAAGAAAAAGAATGAGTACACAGAAAACCGCACCAGAGATGCAACCACGGTGCGGTTCTTTGGTTTGGTCTGATAAAGTTTGCTTTAAGTTAGTTTGATCGTCTGACAATTTCTTGGCGGTCTGAGCAGGTGTCTTTCTGAACATAATGCGAATCAAAATACTCGGTCAGTTCTTTCAACTGGTTCGCATCCATTACACACCTACTTATTCAGATACAATAAACGGAACTTCAAGGAATTCACTCATGTTGTTATGGATGATGTAATCCATAAGCGTGAGAATATGATCCGCTGCATATTTATATCCGATAGATGTTAGGTGTCCGTTAACCCACAAATCACCAAGTGCTGGGGTAGTATACAGATCAGCGCCATATTCATACAAATCAATGATGTATACATTGTTGAAGATTGTTGCCATGTATCTGACGGCAGTATTATAATCACCGTCGTTTCTCGGATCCGTAATTACAAAAATCTTTGCTTTCTCAACAACCTCCTGAATGTACTGTATGATGCTTGCAAGATTTCCGTAATATGTATCTGCATTGTGATCTGCTTTACGTTGTCGCATCTTAGCCTGTCAGAATAGTAGTATTTCAGTGTCGCGGTCGGTGTCCAAGATCCTACATTTCCGTTTGCATGATTGATATATCCGTTTGGATTCCACGTCGGATCGTATGCTGTAAAACCGTCAGCAAACGACTTGATCTGCGGATAATCTTCCATGATAAGAGACACTTGCAGGGCTGCAACGTCCTCTACAAGACTGGGTACGCTGTCAAGCGCACTGTCTATCTCACTACCTGTGTGCGTTCCCTGATATGGCTGAATTTCTGCCATCGTTTATCATCTTCCCGTATTATTATTTTATCTGCCCTGTAATGCTCATGCTTGACGGCTTCACTTCTGTGTCAACATCAATGACATTCACGCCTTTTGCAAGCATCAGCGGTGGTGCTGTTATGGTTTCTTCTGTCGGTGTTGCAAGCTGATAGATTATCGTCACAGGTGTTCCTGCGGCGTATTGTTCGGCAAGGTACTGCTGAAAATCGCTCACGCTCCACGATGCTTCTCCGATAAATAGGTTTAGAGTTTTTACTCTCGCACCGCCGTCAACGCCACATTTTCCGTATACGTATGTTGTCGCGGTTATTTGTGGCACATATACTGCGTGGCTGCACAGTATAGGTATTCCTAAACTCGGCATGTCAAGGATTTGATTGTAAAAACTTCCTTGATAGGTGGATGATTTTTTCCATGTCGTTTCATCACCCGTAATCATACCATATTACGCCGTCAATGTAAAGACGCGGCAATCCATATGACAATGCTTTGGCTGAAAACTTTTTCTCTATTCTCAAAACAGAGTGTATTCACAGAACGAAGATCAAAACCTTTTCCGAAGCTCGGCGGCTGATTGATGACTACATTTATTTCTACAATCA
>JAZQOZ010000160.1:0-3032 GCA_045628085.1 Oscillospiraceae bacterium
TGCAGATAACCCGCTTGTTCCGTTTTCAAACAATCAGGCTGAACGCGACCTGCGTATGGTGAAAATGAAAAACAAGGTAATCGGTTGCTTTCGCTCTGTGGCTGGCGCTAATGATTTCCTTACTTTGAAATCATTTACTTCCACTGCTGCGAAAACCGGGCAGACTGCTTTTTCTGCTTTACTTGATCTTTTTCAGGGCAATTTCGCTTGTGGGACTGAATAGTTACCACGGAACAATGATTTCTGATCTGCTGGAAATCTCAGGCGATGTTCATCACATCTTCCCGAAGGCATACCTAAAAGCTAATGGCGTTACAGTTAAATCAAGATATAATCAGGTTGCTAACTTTACATACCTTGATACACAGGTCAACAAAGCAATTAGCGACGATGCGCCTGCTGTTTACTTTAAGACGGTCATGGAGCAGTTTGGTACTGGAAATGCCGAAATTGGCAATATTATGGATAGGACATCTCTTGATGTAAACCTTGCTGAAAACGCATTGCCGCCGGAAACCATCAACATGACCGTTGATGACTATGAGAACTTCCTGTCTAAACGTCGGCATTTAATGGCTCGAATGATTGAGGAGTATTATAAGAGCCTCTGATTTCAGAACGCATATATTCCCCCGTGAGTAGGATATGTCCCGACACATTTCTGCGTGCGGATTTTGAGCGAAAACAGCCTACCAAACAGTATCCGAAGTATAATCGCGAATAGAAGTAATCATTTTCAACGTGTCGTGGCACGTTGATGCGCTACGCTGACGGACTGCTGGGAAAAAACGGCAAGTCCGTCGACCTCCGGGAGGTTGAAAAAGACCTCCGACAGATCAAGGGCATCGGCGATAAGCGCATTGAGGAAATCATGGCTGTAATCGAAAAGCATCTGAGAGTGTAAAAGAAGATAGGAGGATGTTTATGAGTCTCGATGTGAACAAAATTGCACAAGATGCAATAAATGCTATCTCTGAAAAAATAAAAAACCTCAAGCACCTTAACATTATCGTTGCAGGTAAAACAGGTGTAGGCAAAAGCACACTGATAAACGCTGTTTTTCGTGATAATCTTGCAGAAACTGGAATGGGAAAGCCTGTTACTGATCATATGAGGAAAATCACAAAGAAAGGCGTTCCGCTTTCAATTTATGATACTCGCGGATTTGAACTTGGCAAAGAAGTTCAGGCAGAGGTGAAAAAGGAAGTAGTTGACACAATCAGCAAAGGCTTAGCTGCTCATGATGTCAACGAAGCAATACACTGTATTTGGTATTGCATTAATACTGCGTCAAACAGAATTGAACCAGAAGAAATTGAATGGCTCCGTGAGTTATCGAAAGATAATCAAATCACACAGGTTCCGATTATCGTAGTATTAACGCAGTCTTTTTCTAAGAAAAAAGCGCAAGAAATGCGAAAAATCCTTCTGGACGAAAATTTGGATATCATTCAGGTTGTACCCGTGCTTGCAGAAAACTATGAAATCGAAGATCTCGGTGTTGCTCAAGCATATGGCTTGGATATTTTGATTCAAGTCATGGAGGAAGCCCTGCCGGATGAATTAATGGACACTCTTCACAACGTGCAAATTGCTTCGCTAAAAGCAAAAAAACTTAGAGCACAGGCGGCGGTTGCAACAGCATCGGTTGCGGCGGCAGGCGAAGGAGCAGCGCCAATACCGTTTGCTGACTGTGCGTTATTAATTCCTACCCAACTTGGAATGATTGCTTCGATTACTGTTATTTTCGGTTTCGATGTCAATAAGAGTATTATCACTGCTCTCCTTTCATCTACAATAGGTGCTGGCGGAGCTACTCTTCTCGGAAAAACGGTTGTTTCAAACCTTCTTAAGCTCATCCCCGGTGCCGGGACTGTTGCGGGTGGAACTATCTCTGCTGGTACTGCTGGCGTTATTACTGCTGCGCTTGGTGAGGCTTACATTGGCGTAATGGAACTCGTTTTTAAGGGCGATATGAGTCTTGACGATCTCGGTACAGAGAAGGGTAAACAAACAATGTCCACCCTGTTCAAGCAGAACCTTAAAGCGAAAAAGCCATCATAAAACAAAGGGCTTCTCCGAGCATCAAAACTACTCGGAAAAGCCCTATTTTACATCATTTTTCGGCTAAAAACTATTTCAAATCGTTAGTAGTAATTGGGTAGTAGACATACGGCGAACTGGTCAATCAAGTCGCGCATTTGCCGCATTACAGCGTCCTAAAAGATGTGTTTCAGCCCTGCTGCCGTGGCAGACAAACATAACTCTTATCATACGTTTTTTCCTCTCTGATTTGCTCTGTATTGCCGTATTTTGCGCGGTATATCACGGCATATTTTTTCTACTACCAATTTGGCAGAATGGGGCGAAAACTACAAAACGCGGCAAGTCTTTGCAAACTGCGGACGTCGTTAGTAGTAAAATAGTAGTAAGAATTGGGGCTTTTTACTACTAAGGATTTTGGCGCGTGTTACGGCTGATCGCCGGTATATACCTTTTCATTATACCATAATCTTTCCAGTTCATCAAGTCAAAACGGGCAAAAAAATCGGCTCACCGAAGTGAGCCGCAGCGGGAAGCATATCATACTGCTTGTCAAACAAGCTGATACGAGTGTTTTACACGATTCTGAAGCATGGAACAGATTATGACTCGGCTAAATTGACAAGTGACATCAGGCGTCCTGAGAAAGTGGCAGCATAAACAGGTGTAAGTCCTAGCACGCTGAGGTTGCAGGGGTATAAGGTCTTTGCAGTACGCACTTCTGCCAATTCGTTCGTTGGCAGCAGACAATCGACGCAAAAGAACGGGAAAGGTCCGGATACGGCTGACAGGCTGTTTAATTATATTGACTAACTGAAAGGGGAAATGATTTATGGCGTGGGATGCAAATGAAAAAGGCAATTACGCATATTTGACAACCATCGGGAGTCGCAGTCAAAAACATATTGACACAAGCAGAAAATTTGATTATAATACAAATAGAATATTCCCTCGATTCCAGATTATCATATAACGAAAGGAAAAAGCTA
>JAZQOZ010000161.1:0-5106 GCA_045628085.1 Oscillospiraceae bacterium
CTTTGCCGAAAAGATGGGCTACGACAGCCTTTCGGTGCAGGATGATATCTATGCACTGGGCGGTGATTCGATCACGGCATATCAGATCGTCAACCGCATCAACGCAGACCGCGCGACGGCGCTGACGATGGCAGATGTTCTGGAGCAGCGGACGATCCGCAGAATTGCAGCGCTGATCGACCGCAGTGCATCCGCAGCGCAGAGCCTGTATACGATTCAGAAGGCAGCCCCCGCAGACTCCTATCCGCTGTCCTATGCGCAGCAGAGAATGTACTTTTTATATCTGATGGCGCCCGAAAGCACGGCATATAATATGCCGTTTGTCATGCATATCCATGGGGCGCTGGATACAGCGCGGTTTGAGCAGGCGTGCAGAAGACTCGTGGAGCTGCATGATGTGTTCCGCACCCGCTTTGCAGTCCGGAACGGAACCGTAGTGCAGTGGGTTTCAGAGGAGGATACGCTCGAATTTGTGCATATCAGCGGCGCACCGGATGCGGAAACGCTACAGCAGCTCAGTCAGCCGTTTGATCTCTCAAAGGATGTCCTGATGCGTGTGTTCCTGTTCCATATCACAGAGGGTGCAGAGTATGCGGTGATGATCGACATGAACCATATTTCCGCAGACGGCAGCTCACTCGGCATCATGATTTCGGAGCTGAATGTGCTTTATCAGGGGAAGCCCATCGAAAAAGCCGCGGTGCAGTATACGGATTTTGCTGTGTGGCAGCGAAATCTGGATCTGGAGGTGCATGAGAGGTACTGGCTGGAACGGATGCACGGTCTGCCGGAATATGAGCTGCCGCTCGATCATCCGCGCAGCAGTGCGAAAACAATTGCATGCGAGATCTGCGGATTCCCGATGACGGAAGCCTGCGTTAATCTGCTGCATACGCGCTGCAGTGAACTGCGCGTCAGTGTGTTTGCGCTGCTGTTTGCCGTATATCAGGCATCGCTTGCGGCGTTTGCGGATGCAGATGAGGTCGTAACCGGTACGCCGGTCAGCGGAAGAACTGCCATTGAAACGCAGGATATGGTTGGCATGTTCGTGAATGTGATGCCGCTGCGGACTGCCGTTGACCGGAGTCAATCCTATGCGGCGCTTGCACAGCAGGTTCACCGCGATATTCTGGCGCTTCTGGAGCATCAGGATTATCCGTTTGACAGGATGGTGGACAGCATGCAGATCAAGCGTGAGGACGGCAGAAATCCGGTCTATGACACGGTGTTTGCGCTCCAGAATATGCGGATCCCCGAATTCTGCGCCGACGGACTGAAAACGGAGCTGAGCAATTCCGACCGCATTTCAAAATTTGATATCACGGCGGAGGCGCTGATGTATTCCGGCGAACCGCAGATGACATTCAAATATAATCCGTCTCTGTTTGAGCCGGCAACCGTACAGCGGCTCATGCATATCTATGAGGATGGTCTGAACACTGCGCTGGCACATCCGGAGACGCCCGTCGGGGAGCTGTTCGCATTCCGGCAGGATGCGGCAGAAAACAGCGGATTCGATGGGGCAGACTTTGATTTTTAAGGAATAGAAGGGAATAAATGTATGAATCATAGCTTGGAATTCTGGTGCGGGGCATTGGACGGCATCCGTGAAACAGACGGATTTCAGCCGGAGCATCAGCGGACAAATCTGTCCGGCGCGTGCCGGAACGAACAGACGATTGCACTGCCGGATGCCGTTTGCAGTGCGCTGCACCGCTTCAGCAAACAGAAGCCGCAGAATCTCTTTCTGATACTGGCAAGCGGCGCCACGGCGATGCTCTCGAAATACAGCTTTTCCGAAAAGGTCGTCTATGCGGCGCCGGTTCTTCTTTCGCAGGCGGAACAGGGGCTGAAAAACCGCTTTGTGCTGTGCGTGACAGAAAGCAAGCCGGACATGCGCTTTACGGAGCTGGTCAGGCAGTGCGGCGCATTTTATCAGGATGCACTGCGGCATCAGGATATTGCAGAAGAGATCCTGACGGAAACGCTGGAACTGAAGCAGACCGCAGAAAAGCCGCTGATCAAAACGTTTGTTTTGATGAAAGGACTGCACGATGCATCGGCTGTTCCGGCACTTTGTCCGGACATTGCGTTCTGCTTTTCGGAGGAACAGGGCGTGATCCGGCTGACGATTAACTATAATGCCGGCTTGTACAGCGAAGCATGGATCGCGCGGCTTGCGGAACATCTCTCCCGCTTTTATGCGCTTGCGGCGGAGAATCCGGAGCGCATGCTGGCGGAGATGGATGTGCTGTCAGCGGAGGAGCATGCTGCTCTGCGGCAGTTTCACGGAAAAGAGATGCTGCTTGCACCGCATGAGAATATCCTTTCCGCGTTCCGGGAAACTGTCCGGCGGTTCGGGGACAAAAAGGCACTTGTTGAGCAAAATCAGCACATGACGTATGCGGCACTGGATGCATATTCCGACCGCATTGCAGGCTTTATCCGGAAATACTGCGGTTCACCGAAATATGTCGGCGTTTATATGCAAAACGGCATTCAGCATATTGCGGCAATCCTCGGTACACTGAAAGCGGGCGCTGCCTATGTGCCGATGGATTACGATCTGCCGTATGAACGCATCCGGAGCATCACGGAGGATATTTCACTGCCGCTGATCATTTCGCAGAAGATGCATATCCCGTATCTGAACAAGCTCCAGAATGAATGCGGATGCATGCGCGATTATCTCTGTCTGGACACAGATGATGTGTATGCGCTGGAGGAACAGCGCGGAAACGATCTGAGCAGCCGCGACCTATGGGAATTTGTCGGAAACCGTTCTGCGGACAGCATTGAGGGCGGCGGATGGCAGAGCAGCTACACAGGCGAGAACCTTTCAGCCGCCGAAATGGATGAATACGGCGAAAATGTGCGCAAAAAGCTGACGCCGTATCTCAGCCCCGAAAAGAAGGCGCTGGAGGTGGGCTGTGCATCCGGCATCACCATGTTCCGCATTGCACCGCAGGTGAAGCATTATTTCGGAACAGATCTTGCACAGGCGATCCTCGATAAGGATGCGGAGATCATCCGCGAAAAGCAGCTTGACAATATTACGCTTTGTCAGAAGCCCGCCATTGAGATTGACACGATTCCGGAAGCGGATTTTGATATTATCATTGTGAACAGTGTGATCCAGTGCTTCAACGGATACAATTATTTCCGGAAGGTGCTGGAAAAGCTGATCGCGCTTTCGGCAAACAAAGCGCTGATTTTTTTCGGCGATATCATGGATGCGGAGAAAAAGCAGGATCTGATCGCATCGCTGCGGGAGTTTGCTGCAAAATCGGGCGGAAAGGGCTACACCACCAAAACGGACTGGTCGCAGGAGCTGTTTTTCTCAAAGCGCTGGTTTTTGAATCTGACAGCGGATCATCCGGAAATCAGCCGCATTGAATTCTCGGATAAGATCGGCACAATCCGGAATGAGCTGACCGATTTCCGGTATGACGCCATGCTGTTCATTGACAAAACGGCAGCCGGATACAGCGAAAAGCTGCTCGGACAGTACGGGAAACACATTCTGGACGGCTGCGAACATGCCGCGCCGGAAACGGAACTGGCGGAGGATACCTCTGTGTATGTGATCTATACCTCCGGAACCACGGGCAAGCCGAAGGGCATCGAGATCAAAGCCGGTGCGCTCATGCGCTTCTGCAAATGGAACAACCGCTTTTATGAACTGACGGAGCAGGATGTCACCACGAGATATGCGCGTGTCGGCTTTGATGCTGCCGTCTGGGAGCTGTTCCCATCGCTGTGCGCGGGCTGTGAGATCCATATTATTCCGGAGGAAATGCGGCTGGATCTGAACGCGCTGAACAATTATTTCAACAAGAACGGCGTCACGTTTTCATTCCTGCCGACGCAGATGTTTGAGCAGTTCATGGAGCAGGACAACCGTTCCCTCCGCATCGCGGCCACAGGCGGCGACAAGCTGAGCGTCGTGCGGAAAACGCCGTACCGTATCATCAATAATTACGGCCCCACGGAGACCACCATCATTGTGACGGCAGTGGAAGTGGATGAGACGATGACCTCGCTGCCGATCGGAAAGCCGATCGACAATGTGCGCATCCACATTCTTGACCGGAACGGGCTGCCGCAGCCTGTCGGCGTTGTCGGTGAGATCTGCATTGCGGGGCAGAATCTGGCAAAACAGTATATCAATCTGCCGGATCTGACGGCAGAGAAGTTCTGCTGCGGAACGGGCTGCGGTGAAGAGCGCATTTACCGCACCGGCGATCTGGGCAGATGGCGTCCGGACGGGAATATTGAATTTTTCGGCAGAATGGACGGTCAGATCAAGATATCCGCGTTCCGCATCGAAATGGAGGAGATCAGTGCGGCACTATGCGAGATGAGCTGCATTTCGCAGGCAGCGGTCAGAGCAATCGAGGATGAGGGTAATTCCAGATTCCTCTGTGCGTATGCTGTCACGGACAGCGATGCGGTGACCGTGGATGAGGTGCGCCGTTATTTACAGGCAAAGCTGTCGGAATACATGATCCCGCCGTATATCATTCTCATGGATCAGTTCCCGGTCACGCCGAACGGCAAGACGGATTATGAAAAGCTGCCCGATCCGCGTGACAGAGAAGCCGCGCGGGATTTTGTGAAGCCGGAAAACGAGGCGGAGGCAGAGCTGCTGCGGATCTTCCGCAAAACGCTTGATACGGAAAAGATTGGCGTGACGGACAGCTTTTTTGCATGCGGCGGCAATTCCATCAAGGCGATCAAGCTGGTGGCAGAGCTGACGCAGAGCTTTGAGGTCACCATCAACGATGTGTTCACGTATCAGTCTGTGCGTGCGCTGGCAGACCACATCAACGCAAAGGAGAAAAATCTGGAGGAGAAGTTCCGGTCGGTCAGGGAGGCAATGGCACTCATTGCGGAAGCAGATCCGATCGCATTGTCACGCGAAAAATATGACCGGTATATGCGCTCGGCAGAGGAGGCAGCAGCACGGGATATTGTGTTTGATCGCGCAAAATATGCATCTGTTCTGCTGACGGGCGCAACCGGATTTCTTGGGATCAATCTGCTGAAGCGGCTGCTCTGCGAAACGGATGCGGAGATTTATACGATCATCCGCGGAGACAGTGC
>JAZQOZ010000162.1:0-5174 GCA_045628085.1 Oscillospiraceae bacterium
CGACAACGCTTAAACAAAGTGAAGGCGAGAAAACCGCCGCGCTCGTCTGGAACCCGAACAACCTTCCCGAGCAAGCTATTAGTGCTTTCCTTTAGCTGATTGAGGTTGAGCCGACCAAATCCCATTATTCGCTGAAAATCCTCTATGGGGAAACGCACAACTCTTGTTGATTTATCCCACGGATTGATCTTAGCTAGATAAATGCTAAAGAAGCGAAGCTCTTGCACCGTCATATTATTGCTTCTGAGCTCATTCAATACATTTCGCTTCTCAACGATCGCCGTTTCAAACAGTTCGGACATAGTTATCACCCCGATAACAGTATACCACACAATTATGGACTTGTCAATATGCATGTCCGCAATTAAGAAATGCAAAGTCCGTAATTGCACAATGCAAAGTCCGTAATTGTGCAATGCAAAGTCCGTAATTGATTTTATAAAGAACGAAAATACGATATTTTCCATATCCGTAATCATATTATAATCAATTATAATCATATAATAATCAATCTATCAATCAAGCGATCATAAAACTAAAACTTCAACATTTCAATTTTTGACAGATAGACAGATTGATTTTATCAATCAATTATATTCTTCTTGACATAATATAGCAGTGGTCTTTCAATAACCACACTATCGCGTGATTATCGCTAATTTGGAAACGCAATGCTGTTAATGAGTGACTTCATGAAAATGTCTAAGGTACTAATAGACCTGAAGATATTTCTTGCAAAAACGTGTGTATTGCAATAAGATCAACTTGCAAAAACGTGCAATCCATTGATTGATTTTTTTGCAAAAATGTGTTATACTAATATTCAGGTGCAAGGAAAAAGGGGATTGTCTTATGAAACGAGATATATTGCAGCAAATGCAGCGGTGGAAAGAAGATCCGGAACGCAAGCCGTTGATCCTGAAAGGTGCGCGTCAGGTCGGTAAAACCTGGCTAATGAAAGAATTTGGCGCTAGTGCCTATGAAAATTATGTCTACTTCAACTTTGACGAGGATCCATCGCTGTATTCGATCTTTCAGTCGAATAAGAATCCGGCGCGCATTCTCGAGCTGCTTTCGCTAATCGCTGAACAGAAGATCCTGCCGGAGAAAACGCTCGTGATCTTCGATGAGATACAGGAATGTCCTGAAGCGCTGAACAGCCTCAAATATTTCCGCGAAAAAGCCAGCGAATATCACATCATTACTGCTGGAAGTCTGCTCGGCACGCTTCTTGCGCAGCCGAAATCCTATCCGGTCGGCATGGTCAACATACTGCATGTCTATCCGATGACCTTTTCTGAGTATCTCGCGGCGGAAGATCCTGCGCTCTATGATTATTATTGCGGCATTCGCAGCGGCAGTCAGATTGAGGAAATTTTCCATAACCGCCTGACCGAAGCATGCGACCGGTATTTTATCATCGGCGGAATGCCGGAATGTGTTGCGTCATGGCTGAAATATAAGGATCCTGCGCGTGTTTCCAAGATCCAGCAGGAATTGATCGAGCTCTACGAAAACGATTTTTCCAAGCATAACGGCAAAGTCAACAGCGGGCGCATTCTGCTTGTGTTTCGCAGCATCGTCTCACAGCTTGCGAAATCCAACGAAAAGTTCATGTACGGCGCAGTGCGTGAGGGCGGCAGAGCCAGAGATTTTGAGGAAGCGATCGAATGGCTTGTGTCCGCAGGAATGCTGAATCGTGTGTACAATGTTTCCAAGATCGAACATCCGCTGTCTGCATTCGAGTTGCTCGATCAATTCAAGCTATTTTTGTTTGACACCGGTCTGCTGAAGCATCTTGCCGGTATCGAAAACAGTGCGATTCTTTTAAAAAGCGATTATCAGTTCAAGGGGCAGCTTGCGGAGAACTATATTTTGCAGCAGCTGCTCGGTCAGTTCGATGTGCCGCTGCGCTACTATTCTGCGCATCACGGTGAGCTGGATTTCCTTGCACAGTTTTCCGGCGGAATCATTCCGATTGAAGTCAAAGCAGGGGTGGATAAGTCTGCGCCGTCTTTCAAGCGATATGTTGCAGAAAAGCAGCCCGCATACGCTATTCGGTTTTCTAAACGGGAATATCGAACAGATGGCTTGATCACAAATGTTCCGCTTTACCTTGCCGGTCGCACAAAAGAATTTTTGCTGACGACATCCTCTTGATATTCACAGTATGACCGATGCGGAATTGGATTACTTGTCTAACATAGGGAAAACCGTCCTTTCTCGTTGACAAGGGACGGCTGTCTATGATATAATACAGGTACAGCTCGCCCTTGTGGTGTGTTGGGAATAACGGTAACGCTTCACTTTCCTACGGTCAGGCGTTGCCGTTATTGTTTTATTCAAACTCTTGTTCCAAGAGCTTTTTCATGTATAAAAATCGACTTTTCAGCGGTTTAAGGTCTGTTGCAGCGGCACGCTGCAACAATCTGTTGTAAACGTGATGCACAAAGTCATACCGTGAAATTGCATCGTTATGCGGTTCGATGTAGTGTTCCAGAACGATATCGAACAGTACCCGTGTTTCCTCTTTGGAAAACTCGTAATCCATAGCTTCTGCAAAGAATGTAAGCGGCTGACTGCCATACTTCTGTGCCATCAGCTCGTCAAGATCTGGTTCTTCGACGGCATCAGCATCACAATCAAGCGATTCAGATAACGTGAGCTGCCCCTCAATCTGTGTTTCCTTTGGCAAAACAGCTCTGGATTCAAGCGTGAACCTGATTTCCGTGACTTTTCTGCCTCGACGGATCGGCTCGTAGGTGTATTGCAGCTCCGTCTTTTCTGTCAGCTCGGCATAGCACTTCTTCAAGATTCGATTATTGAAAATCTTGTATTCGCTGTAACTTTCTTCATCCTCACAGTTCAAAATCCGTTTCAGCTCATTCAAAGAAACAGTCCATGACATACGAAAACGGTTCTGTTCCAGATATGTAAACAGAATATAGCTATATCTGCTGCTGATATTGATGATGCTACGCAATTTATAGCGTAGATAGCCGATTTCTTCAATATTGAAGAAGTATTTCATTGCCGAATGCGTACAAGTCAATGTGACTTGCCACACACCGTTTTCGTCCTGAAATCCCTGTGACCGTTCAAACAGGGTAACACGGTCAATTCGGTTATCATATCCAAGATTCACAGAAGCGGCTTGAAGATGCTTTAACCTCGTATCTAGGTCTTTATTATTGATTTTCACGACACCGAGCAACTTTTCAAGCTCCCCTTTTTCAAATATCACATCACGCTGATCAGGATTGTGACTATTGATGCGCGATAGGTAAGTATCAAGGATTTTGAATTCTGTAAGTGTCAATTCGGATTTCCAGAGAGAAAATAGCGGCGTAGACTTTTGTACTTCGTAAGAATCTTTCAGATTGTCCTTTAGTGGCTCTGCTTCTGTATTTTTGCGACCTTTGCCTTTGGACATACTTCATCACCTCGAATATATTGTAGCATGAAAGTGAAGGTCTGTCAATAGTCTTTTTCACCTTTTTGGAATTTCATGTTCACCTTTTTGGAATTTCATGTTCACCTTTTTGGAATTTCATGTTCACCTTTTTGGAATTTCATGTTCACCTTTTTGGAATTTCATGTTCACCTTTCAATGCTTTTTTTCGCAAAAACGCGCGTTTTTCGGTATGCCGTAATCAAGAGAGTAATCAAGAGAGTAATCAAGTATATAATCAAGCTATCAATCAAGGGGTAGCGCGGCAGAACCGCCGCTGTTGAAAGATAGAAAGAAAGATTACTTACGCAGAAAAAAGAAATGAAGCTGCAAAATAAAAAAACGACCAACAAAAAGTCGTAGAAAGAATCGGTGTAACTTTGCCAAGAGGTTTACATCTTTCACAGTTAAAGTTTACACCTCAAAGTGTCCGTAGCGGACGTACAAACGGGCAAAAAACAGGCGTATCTTGCTTTCCTGAAACAGTACGTTTTTCAGGAATGACGCAGATACGCCTTTTTCGTTCTTCCTTCTTATGCGCCTAATATTAATTTGGTGCAGCTAAAGCGGATGAGAATATTTATTCTTTATTTTTAAAGTGATCGCGTACTGATTGCTGTGTAACTATGGCGTCTACATACATAGTTGTATGTAGCGGAAATGATTGTTGTTCTAAAGTGATATTGCGAGGGGATTTTGCTGCAAATAACAACATTGTAATATTGACATGTGATTATTCTGTGAGTATAATAAACATTAGAGGATATTGTATAATGGATATCATATTGTTGAACAATGTCAGGCAAAAGCAACAAGAAGCGGATTTGATGTGTCTGATATTAATCAAGTATCTAATATAAGGGCTACACCTAAAATTGTACATGAAGAAATAAACAGCTTCTATAATAGACCGGCTCCTTTTACGAATGGAAAAACCGTAAGAGATTGGTTAACCGGACAAAGTTACGAATTTCAATTCGAATTTGGACTGGAACGATGGAAAATACTTATGACGAAGCATGGATATCCTATAGATTAATTTCTAAGAGGTGTATATGAAAACCGATTATATAAAAAAAATGATAGAATGCTGCCAAAAAATTGAAATGATTCTACTGCAACATAAATCAGATAAAGAATATAACAGATATTTTGATAAAATGAGAAAATATGCAAAAAACATTATTGATGAAAATCGTACAGCAGAATTACTTCCATATCTAAATAGTGAAAATATTTTTATTCGGTATTCCATCGCGAGCTTTTTTTATAATTGTTATCCTGATCAGTGTAAAAAGGTTCTGGAAGAAATATCTGCAATGACGGTTCAAACCGGTCTTCCGGAGCATCTGATTATAATTAGTTTAACCGCTCATGATAACCTAAAGTATGGAATTCCAAAAGATTTCCCGTGATAAATTGATACCAATAATAATATCACCCGCCCTGCTCGATTTTGAACATGGCGGGCTTTTTTATCTGCGCATCCCACCTCTGCCATAGCTCTTTTCGTGCAGAGATCTGCCGGATTACGTTTCCAGAATGTCAGTTTTTGTAGACGTCGCTCCGGTGTCCGACCGAAAGCGCAAGAATCACCAATTCAGAATCGTTAATCTGGCAGATGATTCTGTAATCGCCGATTCGATATCTCCATTGTCCGGAACGATTGGCAGTCAATCCCTTGCCATGAATGCGCGGATCCTCACAGTTGACGAGATTCTTT
>JAZQOZ010000163.1:0-26636 GCA_045628085.1 Oscillospiraceae bacterium
GCACGTTGTGGGGATTGCCCATGGAAACGCAGGTGATATTCTGCTCCTTGCCCGCGATGGTCACGCGGCGGCCGATCACGGCGTCGCCGTCCAAGAGGACGGGGATCTTTTCGGGACAAAGCTCTGCCTTTCCCATGGCGACCGTGACGGTCTGCACTTCGCCGTTTTCCGTGTGCATTTCCAGTGTTTTGATGCCGGAGCGGGTATCCACCGTCAGCACATCTTTTTGAATACCGCGGATATCGTGGAGGTATTTGCCCACACAGCGGATCGCGTTGCCGCACATATTGCCTTCGCTTCCGTCCGCGTTGAACATCCGCATCCGTCCGTCCGCTTTATCGGAGGGGCAGATCAGCACCACGCCGTCACCGCCGATGCCGAAATGACGGTCGGATAATTGAACAGACAGTGATTCGGGCGCAGATATGCGCTTTTCCATACAGTTGACATAGATATAATCATTGCCGCAGCCGTGCATTTTCACAAACGGAATACGGCGCTTTGCCGTGCGCAGAGAATTCATGTTCATCAGCTCCACATTGGAATCCCGATAGCCCGTGTGCAGGCAGTTTGCAACTGCTGCCGCGGTATCGGTGCAGGTCAGACACGGAATGCCGAGCTCGACCGCCTTCTTGCGAATCTTCGCACCGTCACGGGCAGCCATGCGTGCATTCGCATCCGTCGATACAATATAGCGGATCGTGCCGTTTTCCATCAGCGTAAAGGTTTCAGTATCGCCGGAATGCAGCTTCTTCAATTTGTACACTGAAAGACCGGCTTTTTCCAGCGCATCCGCATTCCCCTCCGTCGCGTACAATTTGAAATCAAGTCTTGCGAATTTCCGCGCAATTTCGACGATATCCGGTTTATCCGCATCGCAGACCGTCAGAAGAACGCCGTTTGATTTTTTGCCGTTTTCTTCGAGTCTGTAGCCCGCCGCACGAAGCCCTTTGTAGAGCGCTTCGGTCAGCGTTTTGCCGATGCCGATGACCTCGCCGGTTGATTTCATTTCGGGTCCTAACTGCGATTCGCCGCCGATTTTCTGGAACGAGAAAACCGGAACCTTGACTGCGGTAAACGGCGGTGTTTTGTAGTAGCCAGTGCCGTATTCCATTTCACTGAGCCGCTCGCCGAGGCAGACGCGCATCGCACAGTCACAGAGCGGCAGACCCGTCAGCTTGCTCATAAACGGAACCGTTCTCGACGCCCGCGGATTGACCTCAATCACATACAGCGACTGTCCTTTGACAATATATTGCAGATTGATCAGTCCGACCGCATGCAGTCCGAGACAGATTTTCTTCGTATCTGTGATGATTTTCTTTCGCATATCATCATCAATATGTACCGGCGGGCAAATTGCGATCGAGTCACCGGAATGCACGCCGGTCCGCTCAATATGCTCCATGATGCCCGGGATGAGGATATCGGTACCGTCACAGATCGCATCGACCTCAATCTCCGTGCCGCGGATGTACTGGTCAATCAGCACAGGGTTGTCGATGCCGTCCTCAAGAATATGCTGCATGAACGCATATACGTCGTTTTCTTCAAATGCAATGTTCATATTCTGACCGCCGAGCACATAGGACGGACGAACCAGAACCGGCAGTCCGAGCGTTTTCACGGCGTCCGCAGCTTCGTCCAGCGTGTTGACCGTGCAGCCGCGCGGACGTTCGATTTGCAGCGATTCCAGCAGCGCATCAAACCGCTCGCGGTCCTCCGCCAGGTCGATGCTGTCCGCCGTCGCGCCGAGCAGCTTGTATCCGGCTTCCTCAATCGTGCGCGCAAGCCGGATCGCGGTCTGTCCGCCGAATGCCGTCACAACGCCGACAGGCTGTTCAAGATCCAGAATCGAGAGCACATCCTCCGGCGTCAGCGGTTCAAAATACAGACGGTCGGCAGTATCAAAATCAGTCGAAACCGTCTCCGGATTGTTGTTGATCAGCACAACCTCATAGCCTGCATTTTTCAGCACCTGCACGCAGTGCACCGCCGAATAATCGAACTCAATACCCTGCCCGATCCGGATCGGACCGCTGCCGAGCACGACGACTGTCTGATGCGCCCGACCGCTGAGAAAATGCGCAGCTTCGTTAGATTCCGGCATCGCATCCGGCTGATACACGCCGTAGAAATACGGCGTTTCCGCTGCAAATTCTCCGGCGCAGGTATCGACCATGCGATAAACCGGACGAATTCGTTTTGCGGGCAGATCGTGATTTGAAATCGCTTTAACCGTCGTATCCGGATATCCGAAGCGCTTTGCAGTACGGTACAATTCGTCTGTCAGCGGCTCTGCTTCAAGTTTACATTCTGTTTTGATTAAGGTTTCAATTTTGCTGAGGAACCATGCGTCAATCTTCGATAATGCGTGGATTTCAGCAACAGTCATACCCCGCCGGAAACACTCAGAAACAGCGAACAACCGAATATCATCCGCATGAATCAGATGTTCCCGCAGTTCATCATCTGAAACACTGCGCAGATCACGAACCAGCAGCGCACTGTGCTTGACTTCCGCGCCGCGCAGCGCTTTCAGCAGCGCCGATTCAAAGGTATCGGAGATCGCCATGACCTCGCCGGTCGCCTTCATCTGCGTACCGAGACGATGCGATGCACCGGCATATTTCTCAAACGGGAACTTCGGCATCTTGACCGCAACATAATCCAAAGCAGGCTCAAAGGAAGCGGTCGTTTTGCCGGTGACTTTGTTTGCAATTTCATATAAACGGTAACCGACGGCGATCTTTGCTGCAACCTTTGCAATCGGATAACCGGTCGCCTTCGATGCAAGCGCAGAGGAACGCGATACACGCGGATTGACCTCAATGACGGCATATTCAAACGAATCCGGATTCTGCGCAAACTGGCAGTTGCAGCCGCCTTCAATTTTCAGTACCTCCGCGATTTTCAGTGCGGCAGTACGCAGCATCTGATACTCTTTGTCCGAAAGCGTGACAGCCGGTGCAATGACAATCGAGTCACCGGTATGAATGCCGACCGGATCAAAATTCTCCATGGAACAAACGGTGATTTTATTGCCGTCTGCGTCGCGTACGATCTCAAATTCAATCTCCTTCCAGCCCGCAATACAGCGTTCCACAAGGATCTGATGAATCGGTGAAAGACGCAGACCGTTCTCCGCAATATTGTCAAATTCTTCCGGCGTATCCGCGATGCCGCCGCCCGTTCCGCCGAGCGTGAATGCCGGACGGATGATCACCGGATAACCGATCTCCGCAGCGATCTGCCGCGCCGTATCCATGTCCTCCGCAATCCCCGACGGAATGCAGGGCTGCCCGATGCTGTCCATCGTTTCCTTAAACAGCTTGCGATCCTCCGCGCGCGCGATTGTCTCAGGATTTGCACCGAGCAGCCGGATGCCGTGCTTCGCCAGAAAGCCGCTTTCTGCAAGCTCCGCGCAGAGATTCAGTCCGGTCTGACCGCCAAGTCCCGAGAGAATACTGTCCGGCTTTTCTTTCAGGCAGATGCGCTTGATGACCTCCGTTTTCAAAGGCTCCATATAAATTTTATCGGCAATCTGGCTGTCCGTCATGATCGTCGCAGGATTGGAATTGACCAACACGACCTCGATGCCGTCCTCTTTCAGCGCGCGGCATGCCTGTGTGCCGGAATAGTCAAATTCTGCCGCCTGACCGATCACAATCGGACCGGAGCCAATGACGAGCACCTTATGAATATCACGATTCAGCGGCATTTCTGCACCTCCATAGTCTCCAAGAACTCATCGAAAATGAACGCTGTATCCTGCGGTCCGGCACAAGCCTCCGGATGAAACTGCACCGATAATGCCGGAATCTTTTTGTAACGAAGCCCTTCACATGTGTTGTCATTGATGTTGACATACAGCAGATCTGCTGTATCGCTGCAATGCGCGTCATTTGGATTATATTGCACCTGATAGCCGTGATTCTGCGTTGTCACCGCCATGCGGTTTGTTTGCAGATCGCGTACCGGCTGATTTGCGCCGCGGTGTCCGAATTTGAGCTTTGCGGTCGGAATGCCGTTCGCCAGTGCGAGAAGCTGATGCCCGAGACAGATTGCCATGATCGGGATATTCAGCGTCATAATTTTCTGTAGCTCTGCGATGATCTCCGGATTATCCGCCGGATTGCCTGCACCGTTAGAAAGCATGATGCCGTCCGGATGCAATGCCGCAATATCCTCGCATTTTGTATATGCCGGAAGGACGGTAACGCGGCAGCCGCGATTCACAAGCTCCCTTGCGATATTTGATTTCGCACCGTAATCAAGCAGTGCCACATGATATGCTGCATCTGCTTCGCCGAGCGTATATGCCGTTTCACAGGTCGTATTCTTCACCGCATCCGTCACACGATATGCGCGTATTTTCGATAAATACGCTTCATCCGGTGAATTGCAGATCATGCCGTTCATTGTACCGTGATCTCTGAGTACGCGCGTTAATGTTCGCGTGTCCACGCCGGTCAGCGCGGGAATCTGCTGTTCCGCAAGCCAATCGGCGAGCTTTCCCTTGCAGCGGAAATTTGACGGCGCATCGCAAATCTCCGAAGCAATATAAGCAAATAAAAACGGTTTACGGGATTCAAAATCCTCCGGTATCACGCCGTAATTTCCGATCAGCGGAAATGTCTGTACAACCGCCTGACCGTAATAACTCGGGTCGGTCAGCGTTTCAAGATACCCGTTCATACCGGTCGCAAAGACAATCTCTGCAACCGTATTTTCATGTGAACCGAGCCGGATTCCGGGAAAGATCATGCCGTTTTCCAGCACCAGACAGCCCTTACTTCTATCCATACCGTTCATTTCCTCACTCCTGATGTTACACGGCGAGCCGCACTGCTGACGCAATGCGGCACCGCAAGATTCTTATAAATTCAAACGCTGTAGAGCAGGTCTGCGTAGGTCGGGAACGGCTGATACTGCTTTGCCATGAGCGGCTCGAGCTGGTCGGCAGCGGCGCGGAGCTCATTCATTGCCGGAATGACCGTATCGCGGCAGTAATAGGACGGATGCTCGTTGTCATAGAGTCCGATCATTGCGCTTTCGAGCGCTTCGGTCTTTGCTGCGATCTCATCGGTCAGCGCGCTGACACGGCGGAGCAGATCGGTTTCGGCAGCGCCCTCTACGCCGAGCGACTTCTTCTCAAGCGCATATTTTGTGAGCGACTGACCGTATGCAAATGCTGCCGGAAGAATCTGCGTGCGAGCCATGTCGATCATGGTATTTGCTTCGATTGCGATGAGCTTCGTGTAGTTTTCGAGGAGAATGTCCTTACGCGAAACGACCTCGCTGTGATTGTACACGCCGAATTTCTTGAACAGCGCGACATTCTTTTCGGTTGCAAAAGCGTGCATTGCATCGGCGGTCGTGCGGAGATTGAGCAGGCCGCGGCGCTCTGCCTCAGCGACCCATTCCTCGGAATAGTTGTTGCCGTTGAAGATGATTCTGCCGTGCGATTTCAGCGTATCTGCGAGGATATTCTGAACCTCTGCCGCTGCATCGGATGCTTTCTCCAGACGCTCTGCGAAGTTGCAAAGTGCCTCTGCAAAGATCGTGTTCAGTGCGATATTTGTATCTGCGATCGAGTTCTCCGAGCCGAGCATTCGGAACTCGAACTTGTTGCCGGTAAATGCCATCGGCGAGGTACGGTTGCGGTCGCCGGAATCCTTCTTGAAATCGGGGAGCACATGTACGCCGGTTGCGAAGGTCTCACGGTGAACAGTCTCATCTCTGCCCTCTGCCGCAGCCTCGAGCTGAATCTGCAAATCATTGCCGAGATAGACCGAAACGATTGCAGGCGGTGCTTCATTTGCACCGAGACGGTGGTCATTGCCCGCCGATGCGACCGACATACGGAGCAGGTCCTGATGCTCGTCCACAGCGGATACAACCGCTGCAACCATGAGCAGGAACAGACGCTTGCGCTCCGGCGTTTTGCCCGGTGCAAAGAGGTTGATGCCGGTATCAGTCGAGAGCGACCAGTTGTTGTGCTTGCCGCTGCCGTTGACGCCTGCGAACGGCTTTTCATGGAGCAGACACATCAGACCGTGCTTTTCAGCGACCTTCTTCATGATCTCCATGGTGAGCTGATTGTGGTCGCATGCGAGGTTCATCGTGGTATAAACCGGAGCAAGCTCATGCTGTGCAGGTGCGACCTCGTTATGCTCGGTCTTTGCGTAAATGCCGAGCTTCCAGAGCTCCTCGTTCAGTTCCTTCATGAACGCCTGCACGCGCGGACGGATGACGCCGAAATAATGGTCTTCCATTTCCTGACCCTTCGGTGCCTTTGCGCCGAAAAGCGTTCTGCCGGTGAAGATGATATCCTTGCGCTGCTTTGCCATTTCACGGTCAATGAGGAAATATTCCTGCTCCGGACCGACCGTTCCGCTGACGCGGTTTACATCTTCAAAGCCGAGCAGATGCAGCACCTTGACTGCCTGCTCGCTGACTGCTTCCATAGAACGCAGGAGCGGTGTTTTCTTATCGAGCGCCTCACCGCTGTAGGAATAGAATGCAGTCGGGATGCACAGGCTGTTTTCCTTGATGAATGCGTAGGATGTCGGGTCCCATGCTGTATAGCCGCGCGCCTCAAAGGTTGCACGCAGACCGCCCGATGGGAAAGACGATGCATCCGGCTCGCCCTTGATCAGCTCCTTGCCGGAGAATTCGAGGATCGCGCCGCCGTTGCCGTCCGGCGTCAGGAAGCTGTCGTGCTTCTCTGCGGTGATGCCGGTCATCGGCTGGAACCAGTGCGTATAGTGTGTCGCACCGTTCTCCACAGCCCATTCGCGCATTGCGCTTGCGACCACATCCGCGACGGTCGGGTCGATATCCTTGCCGTTTGCAATGGTCTCATGCAGGGATTTGTAGACCGCCTTCGGCAGGCGCTCCTGCATCACGGCATCGTTAAAGACGAGGCTTCCGAATACATCAGTCGGTTTCATAATAATACATCCTTTCTGCGGCGGGCTGAACCCGCAGCCATTGAATTAAAAGCTCTCCGGTTGGAAAGTAAAGCGCTTACAGTTCCTGTATCACCGTTTCCGCGCGAAAACGGGATTTCGGACAAATAAAAAAACAGCAACGGCATTTCGGGAATCTTCCCGAAGCAGCGCCATTGCTGTTTTCTGTGTTACATGATAGCACATTTTTTCGTGATTGTCAAGAGTCTGACAGAAATTTCACAAGGTTTGACAGATTGCCCAGAGTATCTTAATGATTCTCATAGGTTTTTAGGATATTTTCCGCAGCAGTGCGTTTGGATATCCGCTGATTCATCGCCTGCTGCTCGATATATTTATGCGCCTGCTCCTCCGTCATACCGAGATACTGGATCAGTGCATATTTCGCGCGGTTGACAATACGCAGGTCGATCAGCTTGATTTGCAGACGCTGATTTTCCTGCGACATGATCTGCGTTCTCGCATATGCCGATGCCGCATCATAGAGTGCCTGATGAAACGAGGTATGCGGAAACGGTCTGCCGAGGACAAAGATACCTGCCGGTTCGAGCGACTGCCGGAATTCCGGCTCCTGCTCATTTTTTACGACAGCTATCACAGAGGACGGCGTATTTTCCGCGAGATCGCTTGCAAGCTCGGTGCCGCATTCATCCGAAAGCGGAATATTGATCAGCACAACCGCACATCGGCTGCCCATCATTTTTTGACGCGCTTCCGTGCAGGAATCCGCACAGCCGGTCACGGTAAAATCACCGTCGGGCAGATTCTCGCGCACATAGCGATGAAAATTCTCGTTCGAGGAAATGACGAAAACCTCTTTCTGCGCAAAGCGTGTCAGCATGAGCCGTCACTCCGTATACGCATCAAACAGATGCGCAGGCAGAGACGCCTTCATAAATTCACTTGCTGCCGCAAGATTCCGCGCAGTTTGCAGATCGGCGGGCAGTCTGGGAAATTGACCTGCGGTTTCCGCAGTAGCATCCAGCAGATTCTGATTGCAGGGCGGCGGCGATGTCAGACCGCGCAGAATGCCGTCGAGACCGGCGCGCATCACGAGCGCAAACGCAAGATACGGATTGCAGGATGCATCCGGTGAGCGCAGCTCCATGCGCTGATGTGAGGCGTCCGCAGCCGGAATACGGATCAGCTGCGAGCGGTTATTCGGCGACCACGAAACACGGTTCGGCGCCTTGTCCTTGCCGAGCCGCGCATAGGATTCCGCAAGCGGATTCAGCACGGCGGTCATTTCCGGCGCATGCGCAAGCAGACCTGCCATAAACGAACAGAGCACAGATTCCTCCGGAACTGTGCCGTCCGAAATACGCGCAAGCGAAATATTGATATGGAACCCGTTGCCTGCTTCGCCTTCCATCGGCTTCGGCGAGAAGGATGCCCAGAGCCCGTTCCTTGCGGCGACCGTGCTGACAACCTGCTTGAACGTCACGACATTGTCTGCGGCGCTCAGTGCATTGCTGTAGCGGAAGTCAATCTCATTCTGTCCCGGACCCTGCTCGTGATGCGAGCGCTCCGGCTGGATGCCCATTGTTTCGAGCGTCTGGCAGATTTCTCTGCGGACATTTTCGCCGCCGTCCGCCGGTGCAATATCATAATATCCGGCACGGTCAAGGGGCGTGTCGGTCGGATTTCCGTTTTCATCGAGCTTAAAGAGATAGAATTCGCATTCCGCGCCGATATCACAGCGCAGATCATGCTCCGCCAGAAGCTGCTCTGTATCGGCAAGAAATCTGCGGCAATCCGCAGAAAACGGTGTGCCGTCCGGATTCCGGATCTCACAGAACAGGCGCGCAACGCCGCCTCTGGACGGTCTCCAGGGCAGCAGCGTCATCGTTGCCGGATCGGGAAACAGAAACAGATCGGAGTGCGAAGGATCGCGGAAACCCGCAATCGACGACGCATCAAACGCGATGCCCTGTTCAAAGGCACGCACCAGCTCCGATGCCTGCACCGAAATATTTTTCTGTACGCCGAATACATCACAAAATGCAAGACGCACAAATTTGATATCACTGCTTTCGATCAGCTCCGTAGCTTCCCGCTGCGAAACATTCATCATAGAACCACATCCTCTCTCCAGTATCATAACATATCCGGACTGTTTTTGTCAACCGTGAATTTTTCGTTCAAAGCGATCCTTCGCTTCATCATCCTCAACGGCGGTCGGATAATCGCCGGTAAAGCATGCAGTGCAGATGCCGTCCGATTCCGCAAGCTGCGGCAGCGCTGCAAGCGGCAGGAATCCGAGCGAATCCGCACCGATCAGCTGTGCAATTTCTTCGACGGTATGGTGATTTGCGATCAGGTTTTCTTCGGAGTCAATGTCCGTGCCGTAATAGCACGGATGCAGAAACGGCGGCGCAGAAACACGGAAATGAATCTCTTTCGCACCGGCTTTTCTCAGCAGCGTGACAATGCGGCGGCTGGTTGTGCCGCGGACAATCGAATCGTCAATCAGGACGATGCGCTTGCCTGCGACGGTCTCACAGATCGGACTCAGTTTGAGCTGTACGCCGCTGTCGCGCAGGGACTGCGACGGTGCAATAAATGTCCGTCCGATGTATTTGTTTTTGATCAAACCGATGCCGTACGGGATACCGGATGCTTCTGCAAAGCCGAGCGCGGCATCGAGTCCCGAATCCGGCACGCCGATCACGACATCCGCATCCGCCGGATGGGCTTGGGCAAGCAATGCGCCCGCCTTTTTGCGTGCTGCATGAACGGAAACACCGTCCAGAACCGAATCAGGGCGGGCAAAATAAATATACTCAAAAATACAGGTGCGCTTCGGCGCGGTACCGATATATCTGCGGTCGGACAGCATCTGACCGTCCGGTGACAGAACGATCATTTCTCCCGGTTCCATATCGCGCAGAAATTCCGCACCGACGGCATGCAGCGCACAGCTTTCCGATGCGAATACAAGACCGCCGTCTGCCCGCCTGCCGATACAGAGCGGACGGAAACTGTGCGGATCACGCACCGCAATCAGCTTCTGTGCGGACATGACAATCAGCGAAAATGCACCCTCAAGCTGCGGCACGGCAAGGCGCACGGCATCCTCAATCGAATCCGTTTGCAGCCGCGCCTGCGTAATCAGATAGGCAATGATCTCCGTATCGCTGGTCGTATGAAAAATCGCGCCGCGCTGCTCTAACACGCTGCGCAGACGTCCTGCATTGCTGAGATTGCCGTTATGGACAAGCGCCATTTTGCCTTTCTGATGATTGACCTCCATCGGCTGACAGTTGCGCCGCTGATTGCCGCCGGTCGTACCGTAGCGCGTATGTCCGACCGCCATGGTGCCGCGCGGAAAGCCGGACAGAATCTGCGGCGTGAACACATGATCGACAAGTCCCAGATCCTTGTGCGTCGTGAACACGCCGTCGTCATTGACCGTGATGCCTGCGCCCTCCTGACCGCGGTGCTGCAAGGCGAATAAACCGCAGTAGGTAAGATGTGCAAGGTCCTCCGGCTGCGGCGTCATGATGCCAAACACACCGCATTCCTCATGCAGCTTGTCAGAGAACAATCCGCCCTGTCTCAACGGCTGCCAGCCGGAGTATAAACCGGAAGCGGACACTGTCCGCCCGCATTCTTCATGCAGCTTGTCCGAAGCGGATATCCGCCCGCTTTCTTCGTGCATATTATTCATATGATTCACCCATGGACGCCGCGACCAGACCGACAAACAGCGGATGCGGCTTGTTCGGACGGCTCTTGAATTCGGGGTGATACTGCACGCCGACATAGAACGGCAGCTCTGTCAGCTCGACCGTTTCGACGAGATTGCCGTCCGGCGAGGTGCCGCTGATGCAGAGTCCGGATTCCGTCAGCACATCGCGGAATGCGTTGTTGAATTCATAGCGGTGACGGTGACGCTCGGCAATATGCGGCTGATGATAGCAGCGCATCATCGTTGTTTTTTCCGCAATGACACAGGGATAGCTGCCGAGCCGGAGTGTGCCGCCCTTGTCAATGCTGTCCGACTGCCCGTCCATGAAATCAATCACCTTATGCGCACATTCAGGGGCAAATTCACCCGAATGCGCATCGCCCAGACCGGCTGCATTCCGCGCATATTCGATCACCGCGATCTGCATGCCGAGACAGATGCCCAGATACGGCTTTTTGTTCACGCGCGCATATTTTGCCGCCTCGATCATGCCCTCGATGCCGCGCTGTCCGAAGCCGCCCGGAATCAGGATACCGTCGCAGTGACCGAGCATTTCATCTGCATTGTCACCGGTGATCTGCTCGGAGTCGATCCAGTTAATCTGCACATCCGCGCCGAGCTGATAGCCTGCGTGATGCAGCGCCTCCGCGACCGATAAATATGCATCGTGAAGCTGGACATATTTGCCGACCAGTCCGATCGTGACCTTTTTGCGCGGTGAACGGATACGCTGACAGAGCGCCTCCCATTCGGTGAGATCGAGCGCCGGTGTCTGCAAATTGAGCTCGCGGCAGACAATCTCCGAAAGATGTGCCTTTTCGAGCATCAGCGGCGCTTCATAGAGATTCGGAAGCGTCTGATTCTCAATCACGCAGTCCGGCTTGACATTGCAGAAATGCGCAATTTTCGTGAAAATACTGCTGTCGGTAATCGGTTCGTCGGTACGCAGAACGATGATATCCGGCGAGATGCCGAAGCCCTGCAATTCCTTGACGGAATGCTGTGTCGGTTTGGATTTATGCTCGCCCGATGCCTTGAGATACGGCACGAGCGTGACATGGATATAGAGCGTATTTTCGCGTCCGACCTCGTGACCTAACTGCCGGATCGCCTCGAGAAACGGCTGGCTTTCGATATCACCGGTCGTGCCGCCGATCTCCGTGATGACAACATCTGCATTTCCCTTTTCGCCGACGCTGTAAATGAAATGCTTGATCTCATCGGTAATATGCGGAATGATCTGCACGGTGCGTCCGAGATACTCGCCGCGGCGCTCCTTTTGCAGCACATTAGCATAGACCTTGCCGGTTGTGAGATTGGAAAAGCGGTTTAAGTCCTCGTCAATAAATCGCTCATAATGTCCGAGATCGAGGTCTGTTTCGGCGCCGTCCTCGGTGACATAGACCTCGCCGTGCTGATAGGGGCTCATCGTGCCGGGATCGACATTGATATACGGGTCGAGCTTCTGCGCAGCGACCTTCAGTCCGCGGCTTTTCAGCAATCTTCCGAGCGATGCCGCCGTGATGCCCTTGCCGAGCCCCGACACCACACCGCCGGTCACAAAAATATACTTTGTCACAATACACCCTCCGGATCTGAATCATACGGAGTGAGGAGATAGGAGGTAGGTGCTGCGGTTTGATTGTTCATAATCAATCATCGCGCAGCGAAACCATATCTCCTGTCTCCTCACTTCTCACTCCTCACTAATTTGCAACGTACATCTGCTTATAGGGATTGCCGCTGTCCGGCGTCACGAGCGTGAACTGCGCATTCAGAATCTCATCGGGATCGCCGCCGAAATGTTCGCAGTATTCCTCCACAAAGCCGCGGATCTCTGCAAGCTCCTCCGCCGACGCGATGCGGTGATGTACCTGATGCGGGAAGTGAATGCCCTCGCAGGCCGAGCGCAGGAACAGCTTGCCGCCGTGCATTCCGGTACACGGGAAATTGCTGACAATCGGACGCTCACCGCCGGACAGACCGAGCACAATGATGATGCCGCCCGCCTGATATTCGCCGAGAAAGCTGCCGGTTCTGCCGCCGATCACCATGACCGGAACCTTATCCTGATACGCCTTCATATGGATGCCCGCACGGTATCCGGCATTGCCCTGCACGAAGATTTTGCCGCCGCGCATCGCATAGCCTGCCGCGTCGCCGATGTTGCCGTGGACGATGATCTTGCCCTCGTTCATCGTATCGCCGACCGCATCCTGCGCATTGCCGAAGGTCTCGATGACCGTACCGTTCAGATACGCGCCGAGCGCATTGCCCGCAATACCCTTGATCTGCACATGCTTGCCGGATGTACCCGCCGCAAGAAAGCGCTGTCCGATGCAGCCGGTCAGCGTAATATCGCTGTCTGCGGTCTGCCGCATCTGCTCATTGACCTCGGAAAAGCTCATTTCCGATACATTCAGTTCCATTCAGACCGCTCCTTTCAATACTTTATCGCGGTATGCGCTGCCCAGTGCCGAGAGCTGCGGTTCGATTCTGAGTCTGTCAAAATCAACCGACGAAAGCGGCGTTTTGTTCCGGATCAGCGCAGTATAAATACCCGTCCGGTGCATGTGTCCGAGCAGCATAAAGCCGGTCAGTCTGTCATCCTTGACGAACAGGCGCTTGATATGGTTTTCATCCGATTCTTCGTACATTTCGCAGCCCTCCGGCTGTGCGCCCGCAGTGTGGCAGTGGAAGCCGAAAAAGCCGATGCTGTTCATCGGGATCGCGTTGTCAAAGACCGCTTCGCCGCCTGCCATATTGACGCCTGCGGTATGCCCCTGCATGTATGCATTCGGCATCAGCGCCATGACCTTGACCGTATCCGACGAGATATCATGATACTCTGTGCAGTCGCCTGCTGCATAGATATCCGCGAGGCTGGTTCTGCACGCATCATCGACTGCGATGCCGCGGTTCACATTGCCGCCTGCATCCTTCACAAGCGCCGTATTCGCACGGACACCGACCGCGAGCACCAGCACATCAAAATCAAGCTCCGTGCCGTTCTGCATCGTCACATGACTGCCGCTGAATTCCTTTGCACTCGTCCCGAGAATGAACGAAATGCCGTTTGCTTCGAGATGCTTCTGCATCATCGCAGCACATGTATCATCGAGAATCGACGATAGCACGCGCGGCGCAAGATCGCAGACCGTGATCTGCTTCACACGGTTATGCAGACCCTCTGCGCATTTCAGACCGATCAGACCCGCACCGATAATCAGCACTTTGCTCTCCGGCGTGACTGCCTGTTCCAGTGCAAGTGAATCGTCAATCGTCATGAAATTAAACTTGTGCTGTACCGTATCCAGTCCCTGCATCGGCGGAACAAACGGCGAAGAACCGGTGCAGCAGCAGAGTGCGTCATATTGCAGCGTGTCGCCGTTATCCAGCGTGACCTGCTTCGCATCTTTGTCAATCACACTGACCGTTCTGCCGTAGATGACTTCTGCGTGATTGTCCTGATAGAACGACGCCCCGCGGTAGTGCATGCGCTGCAAATCCGTCTTGTTTTCGAGATAATAGGAGATCAGCGGACGGCAGTAAACCGGATGCTTCTCTGCGGAAATGACCGAGATGCCGCCCTCGGAATCGACCGAGCGGATGCCTTCGATACAGCCCGCCGCAGCAACACCATTGCCGATAATCACATACTGTTTCATTCCGCATCCCCCCTGTCTTCATACACAATCGCGCCGTTCGGGCAGCCCTTGACGCAGGCAGGCGAACCGCAGGTATTCTTCATGCAAAGCTCGCATTTCTGCGCGACACCGCTGCCGTCCTCGACGACCGCACCGTATGGACATACCAGCACGCAGGTCAGACATCCGACGCATTTGCTGTGGTCAATTTCGATCACGCCGTCCTTTTTGGAGAACGCACCGGCAATGCAGCTTTTCACACAGATCGGGTCCTTGCAGTGGCGGCAGGAGACCGCGTAGGTCACGCCGTTTTCATCCTGCTCGACCTGAATGCGCGGATAGATCGTTTTGCCGCGCAGCGCCTTGACCATATCCGTCATGCCGGAATTGGCAAACGCGCAGTTATATTCGCACAAATGGCACCCGAGGCACCATTCCTCTTTGACATAGATTCGTTTCATATTTTACGCCCCCGCCTTACTCACCTGCATGTGAGATTCCGAGAATCTCAAGTTCCTTTTCGGTCAGCCCGACGCCGCGCAGCATCAGACGGTTTCCGCGCAGAGCCTCGATGGAATTGATGCCCATGCCGCCCATGAGCTCCTTGATCTCATGCCGCCATGCGTCCATTAAATTGATGAGCCGCTGCGAACCGATATCCGGATTCAGACGCTTGACGAGATCGGGACGCTGCGTCGCAATGCCCCAGTTGCACTTGCCCGTATGGCAGCTCCGGCAGAGATGACATCCCATTGCAAGACATGCCGCCGTCGCAATATAGCATGCATCGGCACCGAGCGCGATTGCCTTGACCACATCCGCCGCCGAGCGCACAGAGCCGCCGCAGATGATCGAAACATTGTTGCGGATGCCCTCATCTCTCAGTCGCTTATCGACCGCCGCCAGCGCCAGCTCAATCGGAATGCCGACGTTATCGCGGATTCTGGTCGGTGCCGCACCGGTACCGCCGCGGAAACCGTCAATCGCAATGATATCCGCGCCGGAGCGGGCAATGCCGCTCGCAATCGCCGCGATATTATGCACCGCCGCGACCTTGACAATGACAGGCAGACGGTATTCCGTCGCCTCTTTCAGCGAATACACAAGCTGCCGCAAATCCTCAATCGAATAGATATCATGATGCGGTGCAGGCGAAATCGCATCGCTGCCCTCGGGAATCATGCGCGTCTTGGAGACATCGCCGACCGCCTTTGTGCCGGGCAGATGTCCGCCGATGCCGGGCTTTGCGCCCTGTCCCATTTTGATCTCGATTGCCGCACCGGCTTCGAGATAATCCTTGTGAACGCCGAAGCGTCCGGACGCGACCTGTACGATTGTATTCCTGCCGTATTTGTAGAAGTCCTCGTGCAGACCGCCCTCACCGGTATTATAATAGATACCGAGCGCAGATGCCGCCCTTGCAAGCGATGCATGTGCATTGTAGCTGATCGAGCCGTAGCTCATTGCCGAGAACATGACCGGCATGCTGAGCGAAAGCTGCGGTGCGAGCTTTGTATCCAGCGAGCCGTCTGCATTGCGCGTGATGTGATCGGGCTTTTTGCCGAGGAATACGCGCGTTTCCATTGGTTCACGCAGCGGGTCAATCGGCGGATTCGTCACCTGCGAGGCATTGATCAGAATTTTATCCCAGTAAACAGGGAGCGGATTCGGGTTGCCCATAGACGAGAGCAGCACGCCGCCGGTCTCTGCCTGCCGGTAGATCTCCTTGATCGTCTGATCGGAGTAGTTTGCATTTTCGCGCAGACGGCAGTCGCTCTTGACGATTTTCAGCGCTCTGGTCGGACAGAGCGTCACGCAGCGCTGACAGTTGACACATTTCGATTCATCGGAGAGCATGACCTTGCCGTCCTCGTCAAACCAATGCACCTCATTGGCGCACTGCCGTTCGCAGACGCGGCAGCGGATACACCGGCTGTCATTGCGGACGACCTCAAATTCCGGATAGAAATTCAAAATGCTCCCTCCTTTACCCGAACAATGACCGGCTCGCCGCCGGCAGGCGACCAGATATTCTGAATATCGGGTGCCATGACGCGGATTGCCGCCTCCTCACTCGCAATATAAACCATATCATCCTGCTCGCCGACAACCATGGAACGCAGCTTTAAGCGGTCATTCAGTGCCATCAAGCCGCCGTCAAATCCGAGGATGATCGAGAACGGTCCCGTGACAAGCAGGCTCGGGAAAACCGTCCGCAGATAGGTGTATTTCTCCTTGTCCGCATCGGATTTGCCCTCGATTGTTGACCAGAACGGTGCGGCAATGACCGCAGCGGCTTCATCGAGCGTCAGACCCTGCCGCCGGAGCAGATAGTCCGCGATATAGGTAATGACCTCGGTATCGGTCTGTAAGGTACATTTGTAGCCGTACATTTCAATGAAGCGGCGGTTTGCATCGTAGCTGGAGATTTCGCCGTTGTGCACAATCGAATAATCGAGCAGGCAGAAGGGATGCGCACCGCCCCACCAGCCGGGCGTATTGGTCGGATATCTGCCGTGCGCGGTCCAGCAGTAGGCATCGTATTCCTCGAGGCGGTAGTATCTGCCGACATCCTCCGGAAAACCGACTGCCTTGAATGCACCCATGTTTTTGCCGCAGGAGAACACATAGCTGCCGTCGAGCTGCGCGTTGATGCGGTTGACGACACGCACGACAAGCTCCTTCTCGTCGATCTGCAAATGCCGCAGCACGGACTGCATCGGCGAGACAAATACGCGCCGGATAATCGGTTCATCGGTAATCTGCGGCATCTTGCGTACCTTGATGTGCTCGTCCTGCACGATCTCAAAATACTCCTTCAGCAGCGTCATACATTCCGCCTGTGCGCTCCGGTTATTGAAAAAGATATGCAGCGCAAAGAAATCCTTGTATTCCGGATAAATGCCGTATGCGGCAAAGCCGCCGCCGAGACCGTTTGAGCGGTCGTGCATCGGCACCATGCTTTCGATGATGCTTTCGCCGTTCATGCGTCTGCCGTCGCGCGAGATCATCGCAGAGACCGCGCATCCGGACGGAATGCGCACCTGACCTTCCAATGGAATCATCTCTGTTTCCTCCTTGTGAATACAGAAAAAAGCGCTCATCCGGAGACAGATAACCTGTCCGCCGAATGAACGCCTTTGTTCATTTCATTGACACTATTATAGCACATTGTGAAATGTTTGTCAATATCCGAAAGACAGTTTTCCGTATCCGGCGCACGATTTCGGAACAGTGACCGGAATCTTTCGGATACAGTCAAAAGAAAATTGTCGTTTTTTGACAAGGTATGCCGTACAGACAGTCATTCAGGCATCACTAATATCGTATATTGTCTGCCGGTTCATGCCGAAGCACCCGTATCATCCGGCATCTGCACATGAAAAAATCATATAAAATCCCGCGCTTTCCTGTGACAAAACCGACATCTTCCGCCGCAGCGCTTGCGAAGTCCGGATTCCTGTGCTATGATATTGCCGATGCAGGGTACTCCATAACCTCTGCCATCATCCTTACAAAGCAATACTGCGCGGCAGACTGTCGAGACTGCCGCGCAGTATTGTTTCCGAACCATACAAAAACAGACTGCTTATGGGAAAAACACGACTTATCCCGTTAAAAATCAGACAAGTATCTGCGGAATGATTGACTTTGTACCGTGTTTATGCTAGAATGTGGGCAAGGAAAGCAAGGGGGCTGTTCCGCTGACAACAGGCGGGACAGCCCTGTTTTTTTGAACCTGATCAAACGTGAAAGGAGGATTTCAGATGAAACTGCATATCTTAATCGCAGATTCCGGCGAACGAAGCGCGAAGAATCTGAACAGCCTCATTTCCGTTCTGGATGATACCGAATTTGTTGTCAGCAAGCACACGGCAAACCTCAATGAAGCGGTCAGTCTGGTGCTGAGCAGACAGTTCGACATTCTCCTCTGCATCAACCGCGCACCGGAATACATCGCGGCAAAGCTGCTGCGTCTGACCGGCGGCACGGAGCACAGAATCCCTGCCATTATCATCAGCGAGCAGGATGATTCCCAGCGCATGCTCGAGTGCTTTCTGCTCGGTGCAATCGACTTTTTGTCCGAACCGATCCCGCCCGAGGACCTGATCTCCGCACTGACAAGAGCCGCCTCGATGATTCATGAGCAACTCATTGAATCGGAATACCGCGGTGCGGCGGAGGATGCACTTGCCGGACTGCCGCAGTCGGAGGACTTGCAGCCCATACTCGAAAAGCTCAGCGCATTCCTGCAAAAAATGGAGCATCAGACCGCGACGGTCGAGCTCGCTGCGGATTATTTCGGCTTCAACCGCGATTATTTCGGCAGATACTTCAAGGGCAAATTCGGCATGACCTTCGGCGATTTTTACAAGAATCTGCAAATCAGCTATGCAAAGCGTCTGCTGGAGACTGGACAGTTCAAGGTGCTGGAGGTGAGCCGCCTGCTCGGCTTCTCCACGCCGGATTATTTCACCCGCGTATTCAAAAAGCATACCGGCTCCGTGCCCTCTGCCGTCAGGAAATAGCGTTCCGGACGGCATCCAGCAGGACATACGGTGCGACGGGCATCAGCATAAGCGTGATGCCGATATGTCTTGCACGGTCAAGATGCATGGCGTAGCAATCGGGATTGAGCAGCAGAATGATTTTGCCGCTGTCCGCGGACAGATTCTGCATCAATGCGGAAATATTCGATTTTGCGTAGATAACCGTCACTGCATCCCGCCGGTATTCCGGTACGGCTGAAAGGTCGGAAAGCGTGATATCCGAAAATCCGTCCTGATAGAGAATGTCCCTGAGCCGCTTGCCGACCGCTGCGGATTCCGATAATATCTGAATCGTATTCATGTGTTTTTTCTCCCTGTAATTTCAAAAATAACAGTTCAATTATACGGAAATCGCTGCACTCTCACAAGAGCAAATCCGACGGTACACGGATAAATGCCGGCGAATGTCGGATATTTGTGGGGGAATGCACGTTGACTTTCCCGCAGAAAATACGATATGATTATTATGCGTTATTTTGTCGGTTTCACGACCGATTGATAAACCAACACAAACAGGAGGAAGTTTTTATGTCTTATATTGATGAGATCATTCAGCAGGTGATCGAAAAGAATCCGGATGAACCGGAGTTTCATCAGGCAGTCCGCGAGGTGCTCGATTCGATCCGCGTCATCGTGGATGCAAACGAGGCGCAGTTCCGCCGCGATGCACTTCTGGAGCGTCTTGTGAATCCGGAGCGTCAGATCAAATTCCGCGTGCCGTGGATCGACGATCAGGGCAATGCGCATGTCAACACCGGCTACCGCGTGCAGTTCAATTCCGCAATCGGTCCGTACAAGGGCGGTCTCAGACTGCATCCGTCCGTCAATATCGGCATTATCAAATTCCTCGGATTTGAGCAGATTTTCAAGAATTCGCTGACCGGTCTGCCGATCGGCGGCGGCAAGGGCGGCTCCGATTTTGACCCGAAGGGCAAATCCGACCGCGAGATCATGAGCTTCTGCCAGAGCTTCATGTCCGAGCTCTGCAAGTATATCGGCGCAGACACCGACGTTCCCGCAGGCGATATCGGCACCGGCGCACGCGAGATCGGCTATATGTTCGGTCAGTACAAGAAGCTGCGCGGCCTCTTTGAGGGTGTCCTGACCGGCAAGGGTCTCTCCTACGGCGGCTCTCTCGCAAGAACCGAGGCAACCGGTTACGGTCTGCTTTACATCACCGACGCACTGCTCCGCGACCACAAAATTGATATCAAGGGCAAGACCGTTGCAGTTTCCGGCGCAGGCAATGTTGCAATTTATGCAATCGAAAAGGCACAGCAGCTCGGCGCAAAGGTCGTCACCTGCTCCGATTCGACCGGCTGGATCTACGATCCGGACGGCATTGATGTCGCACTGCTCAAGGAGATCAAGGAAGTCCGCCGCGAGCGCCTGACCGCTTACAAGAATGCAAAGCTGACCTCCGAATATCACGAGGGCAGAGGCGTATGGCAGATCAAGTGCGATATCGCACTCCCCTGCGCAACGCAGAATGAGCTGACGCTCGAGGATGCAAAGCTGCTCAAGGAGAACGGCTGCATCGCAGTCTGCGAGGGCGCAAATATGCCGACTACAGAGGATGCAACGAAGTTCCTCCAGGAGAACGGTATCCTCTTTATCCCGGGCAAGGCTTCCAACTGCGGCGGCGTTGCAACCTCCGCTCTGGAAATGTCCCAGAACAGCGAGCGCCTGAGCTGGTCGTTCGAGGAAGTTGATTCCAAGCTCACGGGCATCATGGAGAATGTGTATGCGAATATCAGCGCAGCCGCAAAGAAATACGGTATGGAAGGCAATTATGTCGCAGGCGCAAATATCGCAGGCTTCGAGAAGGTTCTCGATGCCATGAACGCACAGGGTATTGTCTGATGAAGACGCAGGATATGACCGGAATCCCGTTCACCGGATTCCCGATGAAGCAGGCGGAGATGCAGATTGAAACGCCGCCCGCAAATCCCTATCAGCCGGTCGCGGAGGAAACCGATTTCTCCCGCGATACGCAAACATGGGATTAACAGAATACAATGAGGATACGCCCCTTTCAAGGATGCAGGGGGCGTATCTCTTGCTGTTTATTAAAATATCACCGAAAAGGAGAATGAGATGAAAACTGTACTCGTCTGTCGGGAGACCGATCCGCGCGAAACCAGAGTTGCGCTGATCCCCGACGATATCAAAAAGCTCATTGCAATGGGCTTTTCATTCAAGGTTGTGCGCGGCGCAGGCGTGAAGAGCGGCTTCTCCGATGCTGCCTATGAAAAAGCCGGTGCCGTCATGATCGACGAGGAATCGCAGGGCTATGACAGCGAAATCGTACTGCGCATTCTAAAGCCGCAGAGCGCGGACGGTCTGAAAAAGGATACGCTGCACCTGAGCTATCTTGATCCGTTCAATGAGAAGGCGCTGCTGAAGGAATTTGCGCAGAAGGGCATTCAGGCGGTCTCGCTGGAAATGATCCCGCGCACGACGCTCGCGCAGAAAATGGATGTCCAGTCCTCACAGACCTCGCTTGCCGGTTATGTTGCAGTTGTCAATGCGGCGGCACGGCTCCCGAAGATCCTGCCGATGATGGTTACGCCGTCCGGCACGATCAATCCGGCGCGTGTGTTTATCATCGGCGTCGGTGTTGCAGGCTTGCAGGCAATCGCAACGGCAAAGCGTCTCGGCGCAAGAGTCGATGCATTTGATACGCGCCCCGTAGTCGAGGAGCAGGTCAAATCGCTCGGCGCGAGCTTCGTCAAGATCGACCTCGGCGAAATGGGTCAGACCGATCAGGGCTATGCAAAGGAGCTGACTCCCGAGCAGATCAAAAAACAGCAGGAAGCACAGGCAAAGGTCTGTGAGCGCTCGAATATCGTCATCACGACGGCAAAGGTGTTCGGCAGAAAGGCGCCGCGCCTGATCGGCAAGGATGTCATCGACCGGATGCAGCCGGGCTCGATCATCGTCGATATGGCGGTCTCGACCGGCGGCAATGTCGAGGGCTCGAAGCTCTTTGAGGAGGTCGTCACGGACAACGGCGTCATTATCATGTCCGGCGATTTTCTTGAGCGTCAGGTGCCGTTTGATGCGTCGAAGATGCTCTCGGGCAACTTCACGGCGTTTCTCACGCATTTCTATAATAAGGAACAGGGCGAATTTGTCGTCAATCTCGAGGATGAGATCATGCGCGGATGTCTGCTGACGCAGGGCGGAAAGATCATCCACGAACGGTTTAAGGAGGCATAATATGGGCGAAATCATGCTTTTGATTTTTGTATTTGTCATCGCCGGTTTCTTAGGCGTTGAGCTGATCTCCAAGGTTCCCTCGCAGCTGCATACGCCGCTGATGTCCGGTACGAACGCAATCTCCGGCATCACGGTCGTCGGCGCAATGTCCGCAACTGCTGTTGCAGTTCTGGCACCGAGCAGCAAAATCGGAATGATCTTCGGCGTTATTGCAATCGTGCTCGCCGCAATCAATGTGGTCGGCGGCTATCTCGTCACCGACAGAATGCTCGGCATGTTCAAGAAGAAGGGGGATAAAAAGTGAGAGACGTTATCATCACCGTTCTGTATATGGTCTCGGCGGTGCTGTTTATCCGCGGCATCAAACTGCTCGGCAAGGCAGATACCGCGCGCAAGGGCAACGGTCTTTCCGCGGTCGGCATGCTGATTGCCGTCATTACGGTCTTATTTGAAAAGCAGGTCATGGACGCAGGCATGATGAGCTATCTGATGATCGCCGGCGCGGTGATCGTCGGCAGCATCATCGGTGCAGTCTGGGCGAAAAAGGTCGAAATGACCGGTATGCCGCAGCTTGTTGCACTGTTCAACGGCTTCGGCGGTCTGTCCTCGCTGCTGGTCGCACTGGCACAGTATGCAAACTATCGCACGATCAATGCGGATGCTGTCCCGTTTGAGGGCATCACCATGGGTCTGACGATTGCAATCGGTGCGATTGCGTTCACGGGTTCTGTTGTCGCATGGGGCAAGCTCAGCGGAAAAATGTTCAAGAAATCCGTGACGATTCCGGCAAAGAATGCGCTCAATGCAGTGCTTGCGATTGCCGGTCTTGCAGGCGTATGTCTCTATGCGTTCAGCGGCAGCAATACGCAGCTCGGCTTCATCGGCATCATTGCTGTCACGGCTGCCTACCTGATTCTCGGCTTCACCATGGTCGTTACCATCGGCGGCGGCGATATGCCGGTTATTATCTCCCTGCTGAATGCATTTTCGGGTCTGGCGGCAGCATTTGCCGGTCTCGCGCTCAATAACTCCGTGCTGGTTGTCTCCGGCTGTCTGGTCGGTACATCCGGTCTGATCCTGACGCTCATCATGTGCAAGGCGATGAACCGCACGCTCTATGCGCTGCTGTTCAGCAGCTTCGGCGCAAAGAAATCAAAGGGCGGAGACGGCAGCGGCAAGGAGCCGAAGTCGATGTCCGTCGAGGATGCATACCTGATTCTCGAGGCAGCTTCCTCTGTTGTATTCATCCCTGGCTACGGCATGGCGGTCGCACAGGCGCAGCACGCGGTCAAGGAGCTCTGCGATAAGCTCGAGGAAAACGGTGCAGAGGTCAGCTTTGCAATTCATCCGGTTGCAGGACGTATGCCGGGTCATATGAACGTGCTGCTCGCAGAGGCAAATGTGCCGTATGAACAGCTCAAAACCGCGGATGAAATGAATCCGCAGATGCCGAATACAGATGTCGCAATCGTCATCGGCGCAAATGACGTTGTCAATCCTGCCGCACAGACCGACGAATCCTCGCCGCTCTACGGTATGCCGATTATCAATGCATATGAGGCACGCACAGTCTTCGTATTGAAGCGCGGCAAAGGCGCCGGCTTCTCCGGCGTGGAAAATCCGCTGTTTACGAACGATAATACCGTCATGATCTACGGCGATGCAAAGCAGACGGTCTCCTCGCTCGTCAGCGAATTTGATGACAAATGATCTGAATGTCGAAAATTGTCTGAAACAGATCAAAAATATTTATACGACATTCCGAAATGCAGAAAAGGACTTGACAAATCTTTCACAATGTGCTATACTACATACAGAACAGCAAAGGGGCTGCGGAAAACAACAAATTCCGCAGCCCGTTCTGTTTTTGCAAAGCGCGTTGCAAATGAATATGAAACGCACAATGGGGTGCATGATGCTGAAAGACACAGCTCATGTACCCTTTTTCGTTTCAAATAAGGAGAGAGTATTATGGCAAATGAATTGCTGCAAGCTGTTGACAGCGAAGTGTTTGCGATCTGGTTTCTGATCGGCGCAGCACTGGTATTCTTCATGCAGGCAGGCTTTGCAATGGTGGAAACGGGCTTTACCCGAGCAAAGAATGCCGCGAACATCATCATGAAAAACCTCATGGACTTCTGTATCGGCACCCCGATGTTCGTGCTGATCGGTTTCGGACTGTTCCTCGGCGAGGACCTCTGCGGACTGATCGGCAAGCCGGGATTCGATGTTTTCACTGCATATGAGAACTTCGACTGGTCCAATTTCGTGTTCAATCTGGTCTTCTGCGCAACTGCCGCGACGATTGTTTCCGGCGCAATGGCAGAGCGTACCAAGTTCCTTTCCTACTGCGTATACTCCGGCGTCATCAGCGCGCTGGTTTATCCGATTGAAGCGCACTGGATCTGGGGCGGCGGTTGGCTCGCACAGCTCGGCTTCCACGATTTCGCAGGCTCCTGCGCGATCCACATGGTCGGCGGTATCGCCGCGCTGGTCGGCGCAAAGATCCTCGGACCGCGTATCGGCAAGTTCAGCAAGAAGGCTGACGGCAGCATTCAGCCGAATGCGATCCCCGGTCATAACCTGACACTCGGCGCACTGGGCTGCTTCATCCTCTGGTTCGGCTGGTACGGCTTCAACGGTGCGGCATGTACGAGCACAGGTCAGCTCGCATCCGTCTTCGTTACCACGACAGTCGCTCCGGCAATCGCAACTGTCACCTGCATGATCTTCACATGGATCAAGTACGGCAAGCCTGATGTTTCGATGTGCCTGAACGCATCGCTGGCTGGTCTGGTCGGCATCACCGCAGGCTGCGACGTCATGGACGTTGCAGGCGCAGGCATCGTCGGTATTGTTTCCGGTCTGCTCGTCTGCTTCGGCGTCTGGCTGCTCGACTATGTGCTGCATATCGACGATCCGGTCGGTGCGGTCGCGGTTCACATGATGAACGGTATCTGGGGCACGATTGCAGTCGGTCTCTTCGCAACAACCTCTGCTCCGGGCAATGATACGATGAACGGTCTGTTCTACGGCGGCGGATTTGATCTGCTCGGCAAGCAGCTCCTCGGTTTTGTCTCTGTTGCCGCATGGACAACTGTGACAATGACGATTGTATTCTTTGCAATTAAGAAGACGCTCGGTCTGCGTGCTTCTGAGCAGGAGGAAATCCTCGGCATGGATGCAACAGAGCACGGTCTGGTCAGCTCCTATGCAGACTTTATGCCTGCCATGAGCGAAAGCTCGATTGCCGGCTATCTCAAGGATGACGCCAAGAGCGTAAAGCCGGCTGAGAAGGTTCCGGTTGCTGAGGCAGTTCCGGTCGAGAACAATATCCCGAACGATATCAAGACCCCGAAGATGACAAAGATCGCGGTCGTCTTCAATCAGGAAAAGCTGCACCACTTCATTCACGCAATGGAACGCATCGGCATCACCGGCGTAACTGTTACGAATGTTATGGGCTGCGGCATCCAGAAGTCGAACAACTACTACCGCGGCGCCAAGATGAGCACAACACTTCATCCGAAGGTCAAGGCAGAAATCGTCGTCTGCAAGGTGCCGGTCGAGCAGGTTATCAAGACAACACGCGAAGTCCTGTATACCGGTCAGTTCGGCGACGGCAAGATCTTTACGTATCCGGTCGAGCAGGTCGTCAAGGTGCGTACCGGTTCTGTGAACTATGACGCACTCCAGAATGAGGAGCTTCCGGAAAAAGAATAAGACATCTTCTAACATCTCATTTCCTTACAAAACGACAAGGGCACGGTGCAAAAACCGTGCCTTTGCCGTTTATACAGAAAAAAGAGTACAGAAAGTGAAAATCATCCGCAATTCTGCAATGTGCCTGTGAATGCAGGATTTTCAAGTGTGAGGGTTGCTTTTTTTATCATAATGTGTTATAATGGGAAAAATGCAGAGACAGTATTTTTATTGTACATTGCGCATTTTTGTATTTTGAAGGTATCTATTGATCGGTGACGACACGGGACATGATTGATCTGCAAAGCAGTCAATCGGCAAATAATAACGATGATTCAGCATCTGAGCCTGTAGTAAGCTGCATTTCTCTTGTTCAGGAGGCTGTTTTTTTATGTATAGATATTTTTCCGCATGGAGGAGAATGTGTCTTCTAAGGCTGTGAAGATCATTCAGAGCTATACTGAAATAAATCAATCAAAAGGTTGGGAGAAAAATATGACGAAACGCAGACTGTCATTCAAACGAGTCATTTTTGTGATGATCATCTCATTGATATTGAGCTTATTGATCGAGGCTGTGATTAACGACAGTCTTCAGGCAAAAACTCTGCAAACCGAGCAAACCGGAGAGATAAACTCCTTGCTTGAAAAGAGTGAACTGACTTACAGTGATTATGATGACGGGTACTACAGCGAGGCAAAAGCCTTTAATGTTAGCGCCCAGCTAATTTGTCATCCAGAAGTGAATGTATTTTGTCAATGGCAGGCACTATAATTTGTCAAGGTACACTTGGACAGAAAGCAAACTGACACCCCCTCCCGGAGATGTCAGTTTCAGATATAGGAGAGCA
>JAZQOZ010000164.1:0-53850 GCA_045628085.1 Oscillospiraceae bacterium
AACAGTCAGTATGCGGCATGGGAAGAAACTGTCAAAGTATTAGAAAAATACCCGAAGCTGCAATCAGGAACAGCACATTCAGGCGATCGCGGAACTTGAATTGGATAAGGATATTCTGAATAAGATATTCTATGAGAATGCAGTAAGACTTTATGGAATGTAAGCAGAATAGGAGGCATATACAAATATGAGAGAAAGCGGAATCCTGCTGCCGGTATCGGCGCTGCCGTCCAAACACGGCATCGGAAAGCTCGGACAGGCGGCTTATGATTTTGTGGATTTCCTGAGCAATGCAGGCTGTCATTACTGGCAGGTCCTGCCGCTGACACCGACCAGCTACGGCGATTCGCCGTATCAGTCGCCGTCCTGCTTTGCAGGCAATCCCTATCTGATCGACTTTGATATTCTGGCGGAACGCGGCTGGCTGTCCCATGCGGATTATGACGGGATTGTGTGGGATTCCGATCCGGAGACGATCGACTATGCATTGCTCTGGCAGCAGGTCATGCCGGTGCTGAAAATCGCATATCAAAATTTTTCCAAGCGCAGACCTGCCGGATTTAAGGCATTCTGTACGGCGCAGAAGGCATGGCTGCCGGATTATGCGCTGTTTATGGCGCTGAAAGATGCGCACGAGGGCAAAGCATGGGACGAATGGGAACCGGATCTGCGGCTCTGCAAGCGTGAGGCGGTCACGGCAGCACGGAAAACATACCGCGATGAGATCGCTTTCTGGGAATTTGTGCAGTTCTGTTTCTTTACGCAGTGGGAATCCCTCAAACAGTATGCGAATCAGAAGGGTATCCGTATCATCGGCGATATCCCGATCTATGCTGCGTATGACAGCGCAGAGGTATGGGCACAGCCGAAACTGTTTCAGCTTGATGCGGAGAAAAAGCCGGTCGCTGTTGCAGGCTGTCCGCCTGATTGCTTTGCCGTGACCGGTCAGCTCTGGGGCAATCCCCTCTGGAACTGGGATGCAATGGCAAAGGACAATTATGCATGGTGGCTCTCGCGCATCGGTTTTACGCTGCGGCTGTATGATGTTGTGCGAATAGACCATTTCCGCGGATTTGAGCGCTATTATGCAATTCCGTTCGGCAATGAAACCGCCGAACACGGCAAATGGAAAAAAGGACCGGATTATGCGCTCTGGAAAGCCGCAAAGGATAAATTCGGGGAGATGAATGTCATTGCAGAGGATCTCGGCAATATCACGCCGGCGGTGATCCGCCTGCTGAAACGTACCGGTTTCCCCGGCATGAAGGTCATGCAGTTTGCATTTGACAGCGATGCGGATAATCCGTATCTGCCGCATAATTTTGAAACCTCGAACTGCGTCTGCTATACCGGTACGCATGATAATCACACGCTGCGCGGCTGGGTGAAAAGCAATTCAGCGGAAACAAATGCCTATGCAATGCGGTATTTCGGTGTGAAAAAGACGAAAAAAATGCCGCTGGCGGTACTGCGTGCGGCATGGCGTTCAACGGCGAAGATCGCAGTTGCACCGTTTCAGGATTTTGTCAATGCACCGCCCTCTGACCGTATCAATACGCCCTCTACGCTCGGCGGAAACTGGGTGTACCGGACAAATGTATCCGATTATACGGAAGAGCTTGCCGCTATGATCCGTGAGATGAACGAAACCTACGGCAGGCTCAATCAGCCGGATGAGCAGAACTGAACAGGCAGTACGGCAATCAAAGGAGCAGCAAGTGTTGGAATATTCGATCAGACAAATCAAAAATACGGAATATCATGTTCTGAATGATTTCCTTTATGAAGCGATTTTTATTCCGGACGGTGTTGAACCGCCGCCGAGAGCGATCATTCAGCAGCCCGAACTGCAAGTCTATGTGGAAGGATTCGGCAGCCGGCAGGGTGATGCCTGCTATGTTGCAGAGGTAAGCGGTCAGATCGTTGGTGCGGTCTGGGTGCGGATCATGCACGATTACGGTCATATTGATGATGAAACGCCGTCCTTTGCAATATCATTGTATCCGGATTACAGACACGGCGGCATCGGAACGGCTTTGATGCAGGCCATGCTTGCTTTTTTGAAAAATGAAAACTATAAACAGGCTTCGCTTGCAGTTCAGAAAGAGAATTATGCCGTAAGGATGTATCAGAAACTCGGCTTTTGTATTGTGGATGAAAACGATTCGGAATATATTATGACCGTTCGCTTCTGATTTCACGGGGAAAGAGGTCAGGTTTATGAGGACAGCAGCTATTTTCAGCGATAATATGGTATTACAGCGTGAAAAGCCGATCAAGGTCTGGGGTGACGGAAAAGACGGCAGGACTGTCACGGTCACGCTCTGCGGACAGTCGGCATCTGACATTGTTCGCAATGGCAGATGGTGCGTCACGCTGCCGCCGATGCCTGCCGCATCCGGTCTGACCATGACGGTTAGTTGTGGAGCAGTGAAGATCGTATACCGGAATATTGCGGTCGGAGAGGTATGGCTCTGCGGCGGTCAGAGCAATATGGAATTTGAGATCAAGGATGAAAAGAACGGAAAGGCGCTCCTTGATTCCTTGACACCGGAATGCGGTGTGCGGTATTATTATACCCCGAAACAAAACATCATTGATTCGGATTTTGAACGGAATGAACGGCAGACCGCATGGAACTTGGCATCACCGGAACAGGCAGGCGCATGGTCTGCGGTCGGACTGTATTTTGCATTGGAACTTTCGCAGAAACTCGGTGTTACGGTCGGCCTGATCGGCTGCAACAGGGGCGGTACATCTGCATCTGCGTGGGTTTCGCGTGATGTTCTGGAATCAGAAACGGCATTGCACCCGTATCTTGCGGATTATGAGGCGGCGACAGCCGGAAAAACGCCGGAAGAAATGATCGCGGAGTATGATGCCTATGCAGTCCGTCAGGGAGAATGGTGGGGGAAATATACCGCACTGCTTGCGGAGCAGCCGGATATCCTTTGGTCGGATGCAGTGAAAATACTCGGTGAATCGTATTATCCCGGCCCGATGGGTATCAAGAACGAGAATCGTCCGTGCGGTATGTATGAGACCATGCTGCAAAGAGTCTGTCCGTATACGCTGCGCGGTTTTCTGTTCTATCAGGGCGAAGCAGACGAAAACCGTCCCGAATGCTACGAAACGCTGCTGACGGCATTGATCGCCTGCTGGCGGCGTGACTGGGGCGATGCAACACTGCCGTTCCTGAATGTGCAGCTGCCGATGTACCGTGCCGCAGATGCGCCGGATGACCGGCACTGGTGCGGCATCCGTGAGGCGCAGGCAAATGTATACCGTAAGCTGCGCAATACCGGACTTGCTGTTCTGACCGACTGCGGCGAACTGGACAATATCCACCCGAAGGATAAGAAAACGGTTGGCCAAAGGCTGCTGCTTCAGGCACTCAGCGAGGTATATCACCGGATGCCGCATGAAAAAGCATCTGCGCCGATGATGAACACGGGCTATCCGTCCGGCAGCAGTTTTATCGTTGTAACGGAAAATGCCGCTGAAGGTTTTTGTCTGACCGGAGAGGCGGAAGGCTTTGAACTCGCCGGCGCGGACGGGATCTATTATCCTGCAAATGCCGCATTTTCGCCCAACTGCATCACATTGACCGCAAAGGACGTTCCTTTGCCGAGCGCAGCACGGTATGCATGGTCGAATTATACAGAAGTAAAGGTATTCGGCAGAAACGGTCTGCCGCTTGCGCCTTTCCAGATCAGTTTGTCAGTCACGGAAGACGATCATCGCTGACGGCAGAAAAACTATGCCGAAAAAATGAGAAAGTCTGTGAAATCCTGCAAAGAAACTTGACAATCGGAGAAAAACGCGGTATAATAAAATGTAACACTCTATCAAAAATCTCCGAAGCCCGGAGAGAAAGGCGTTTGCGATGAAGCGTTCAAAAAAACAATTCGAGCAGAATGATTCTGCTGCAACCGGTGAAAACACGCAGCGGAAGGGCTATCTCTTTGCCGGACTGATGCTGCTTGCAGGAGTCGCGGTCGCACTGATTTCCGCAGCGGTCCACCGCAGTGAGGATGGACAGACAACTCTGTCTGACAAATCAGATTATGTGACGGATAATGTGTCAATGTGGGCAGGCGCAGAACTCCCTTCACCGTATTCATTTCTTTACAAACGGACGAGTTTTCTTGTCAGCGATGTGCGGTATCTGAAAGTGCCGGATACGACCACAGTCGGCGATCAGGATGTTGCGATCCTCGTGCAGCTCAAGGACGGTACGACGAGAACCGAAAATGCCGTTCTGACTGTAAAGGAATCCGTTATGAATATGGAAGCAGGAACAGTCGCAACCATTGAGGAACTGCTCGGCAGCGGATTTGCAGATGCAAAGGTATCACCGCCGCTTTCGGATTTTACAGAGATCGGCACATACCCTGTTACTGTCACGCAGAACGGCATTCAGATCCCGTTTGAGCTGCACGTGCAGGATACAACACCGCCGAAAGCAGAGATCCGTCAGAATATGACTTTTTTCCTGAATCAAAAGATCAAGCCGGAAGACTTTGTCGAGAGCTGCGAGGATTTGTCAGAAGTCAATTACTATTTTTCGGAAGAACCGGTGACAGTGACATCCGGAACAAGAGATACGCAGATCATTCTTGTCGATGCGGCTGGAAACAGTCAGACCTATGATGTGCAGTACAGTATTTCCGGTGACGGCGAAGTGCCGATGTTTGAGGGCATTACCGATATGCGGACATTTGTCGGCGTTCCGATCGACTTGATGCGCGGCGTGACTGCGATCGACAGCGTGGACGGTGTGCTTGAGGTTACGGTGAAAGAGCCGGCAAACTTTAACCTTTCAAAGGCAGGTACATATCAGATCACATATTCCGCAGAGGATTCTGCCGGCAATGTCGGAACGCAGACAGCAGAACTGGAAGTTTTTGCATCATTCGACAGCGCAGAAATGATCCAATCGGAAGATGTGATGCGAATGGGCGACTATATTATTCATGAAATCGAAAAAACGACATCTACGGTCGATCAGAAGGCATTTGCAAGAGCAATTTTTGATTATGTCAAAACGCATCTGAATTATGTCAACGGAAACAATGTGGATGACTGGCAGGTTGCTGCCGTGGATGCATTGACGCTTGGCTACGGCGATTCTTCCAGTTTCTACGGCTTGTCCAGACTGCTGCTGACCTGCGCAGGCTTCGACAATATGATGGTAGAACGTCAGAATCCGAATATCGGAGAGGAAGAATCCGAAGAAGGAACAGCACAGGTATGGTATGCACAGCATTTCTGGAATCTTGTGCGTGTCAACGGTGCATGGTATCATTTCGATGCCTGCCCCTACTGCGGCGGCAATGATTTCTTCCTCTGGACGGATGCACAGATAGATGCATTCTCCGCCGGCAACGGCAACTGCTTTGAACGAGATAAGAGTCTCTATCCGGTAACACCGGGCTGAGTCTGAGAAAAAGAAAATGAACGAATAAAAGGATTGTTGGGTATGGGAATCTTTAAAAAGTCAAATGCTGCCCGCTTAAAGTATCACTTTAAGGATCGGGTAGAACGCGGCGAATTTCGCGGCAATCCGGTTACGGAACTGGAAATCCCGGCTTCCGTACAGCTGATCGGGGACAGTGCATTCCGGGAATGCAGAAATCTGAAATATGTATCGCTTCCGGAAGATCTTTGTGAGATCGGCGCATACGCTTTCCGCGACTGCGATATGCTGGAAAATATCGTGATGCCGGCAGATATGCGCTATCCGGACGGTTCATCCGGAAAAATCGGTATCGGATGTTTTGAGGGATGCGGTTTGCTTCGGGAGATCGTCATTCCGGAAGGCATCACGGTAATTGACGCAAATGCATTTCATAATTGTGCGGCACTGGAGTCTGTCACGCTTCCGCGTTCGATCCGTGCGGTACGAAGCAGCGCATTTGCCGGATGTGCAAGACTTAAAACGCTGAATGCGCCGATCATGCCGGAACTGATCGCACTGGATGCATTCCGCGATACACCGCAGCAGGAGCGTATTCTGGCAGAGCGAAAGCCTGTTTTGACGATCATGCATACTTCGTCTTTCGGTTTGCCGGAGATATTCCAGTTCTCTGCTTCGCCGCATCTGATCGGCAGAGAGCAGACGGACGGCGCAATGTCACTGATGCTTGATGCCTGCGATGAAACGCGCATCTGTTTCCGCATTACGCAGTATAAGCACGCAGGCGGCAGCCATATTGTTCCTTTTAATTCTCCGACACGGCTGTTCTATGAGGAATATGACTGTCAGGGCAGAACCGGTCTGCAAAAGGAAGAAATTGTTGCATCTTTCCGATGATCCATTTTATCGAAACGATGCTGATTCGTTCAGGAGAAAGGACGGATGAACTGTGCGGCTGACCTTCAAACGGCTGCGCGAAAGCGCAAAGATACCTTCCAGAGCAACGGAATCAAGTGCGGGTATGGACCTGTCGGCGGCGCTGACTGAGCCGGTCGAGATACCGCCGCATGAGATACGCCTGATCCCGACCGGAATTGCTGCTGCACCGGAATGCAGCGATGTGATGCTGATGCTCTGCGCACGCTCCGGTCTTGCCTCGAAGTTCGGGATCGGAATGGCAAACGGCGTCGGGATCGTAGATGCGGATTATCGCGGAGAGATCTGCGTACCGCTGATCAATCAGAGTGATGTGCCGTTTACCGTAACAGACGGGCTGCGGATCGCACAGCTGATCGTTGTTCCGGTCATTCTGCCGGAAATCACGGAATCGGATATTCTGCCGGATACAAACCGCGGCAGCGGCGGCTTCGGCTCAACAGGATTATCATAAAAACAGATATAGAAATCAAACAGAAAAAAGGAAGGATTCAAAATGAAAAACAAGTTGGTTTATCTGCTCATGATCATTATTGCGATCGTTTTCGGTTATCTGCTGGGCAATCTCTGCGCAGGTGTTCAGGAACCGACCGTTGCATGGCTCGGAACGGCGCTGAATTTCGAGCTTCAGCCTGCAACGCTTGATCTCCATGCGTTTGCGATCACACTCGGACTGCGGCTTTCGATCAATCCGATTCAGATTCTGATGATTCTGCTTGCACTTGTGCTGTCACCGAAAATTGCCGCTTCGATCAAGTAATATGAAATAAAAAAACCGTGATTCGGTTCTGCTCCGAATCACGGTTTTTTTGTTATTGTTCGTATTATACGGTGCTGTTTCCGAAAAATACTTTGTCGAAGAAATCTTTGGTTGTTTCTGCGCCGAGTGCTTTTTTGAATACATCAGTGGAAATGCCGCCTTTTTCGATCAGGTTATCACTGTACTCCTGAATGAGCTTATGTTTGACCGCTTTTTCATCATCGGCAATCGGTGCGAGCGTGTCGGCGGCATCCGCATAACGGCGGACTGCATCGCAGAACAGATCATGAACACGCTGTTCCTGATCGGCAGAGCAGGATTTATACAGCTGAACTGTCAGCAGGTCGTCGTACCACGCCGCTTTGCTGCGCGGCATATCCGTGAGTGCCTTGCCTGTTTCATACAATCCGTTCATGATTTCGAGAATATGCTGATATTCCGGTGTTTGTTTATCCGGAGTGAGGTCATAAAGCTCCGTATAGGTTTTGCGCTTGTTCGGCATATACATATAATCCATCGAAAGCAGCGGCATATCCTTTTCAAACGGTGTTATGATGAAGGAAACCATCTGCATAAAGCCCATATTGGTCGTCATGACGGACAGATTGCCGATGCCGGAAACTGCATACTGCGCTGTGTTGAATTTCATCACACCGTAAATGCGGATCTGCGCATACGCACCGGCATCTTTTTTATCCACATGAAATCGTTCAGAAAGGAGCTTCAAACTGTCGTCAATGGTTTGCTGCATAGCCTTTTGATTGGCTTTTGCGTGGGCGGAGAGGAATACGGCGATCACTGCGATCGTGATCAGGATAACTGCAAGAATGATGAGCAATACAACAGACGCTTTCATTTCAAAGCTCCTCTCATATATGAAATTATTTTAGCCGGATCAGTGTTTTGCATTCCGGACGACTTCACGCTTATGCTTATGGCGGCGGATCAGTCCGAAGATCAGATACATGATGACGGAAACGGCGATCCCGCAGAGTGCTGACAGTATGACCGCCTTCGTATTGGCATAGAGATAACCGGTCACAGCAGCAAAGGTCTGGTCAGTTTTCACGGCAAAACGGTCAAACCATCGTTCCCGATACAGCCAGACGGAAGGGATCAGCAGCAGAACGGATGCGATCAGTGCAGAAGTTGCACACCAGTAGAAGCCGCCGCCCTGTTCATGCACATTGATGAGGAACAGGAACAGTGCAAAAAGAAGTACCAGTACGATCATAGCAAGCGCCGCTGCACCTGCCCACGGAACAATGACCTTTGCCTGCTTGATCACGCCTGCATCATTGAGTGAGCCGAAACGGAATACATCACAGGCGGCGAGAATATTGGCTTCTGCTGCATCCGTGGTCGAACGGATGGCTTCTTCCAATTTCTCATTCTGTTCTATATTCTGTTCTTCTGCATAGGATACAAAGAAATTGCGGATATTTGATTCCAGTTCCGAGAAATCGGGCGAAATGCCGAGACTTGCAGTATCACCGCGCAGATAGGCAAAGCCGTTTGTGACGGTGTCGCGGATGATCGGAGCAAGCTGCTCCTCGGATATTGCAGATGCATAGACATCTGCCGGAATACCGGTCGTGCTTTCCTGCTGTTTGGCATTGGTTTCAAGTGTGCTGTGAACACGCGCCGCGAGATCCTGTGATTCCACGATCGAGAGCAGCGTATCGTTATCCAGCGCACACCAGCGCACGACTCCGGCAAGCACCGCGCCGATCATCAGGAAGATCAGCAGCAGTGAGAAAATCACACTTGCGATATAGGTTGAGGCTTTTTTCATTGTGTGCCTCCTTCCTGACTGCTTTGTGCATAGAATTGCTTTTCGACCGGTTCACAGCGAACACCGATACGCTGATCCGGACTGCCGATCACCTGCGGTTTGCAGGTGTAGATCGTGAGATATTCCGCATCCTTCGGGACAGCGAGATATTGCTTGTCTTCCTTGCTGAATTCGATCAGCTCCGTGACCTTGTAGGTGAATTTGCCGTATTTGGTATAGAGCGTGACCGCATCGCCGACCTTGACATTTTTCAGTTCGGAGAAATAGGTCGTAACGTGTGCATCAATGACGGCATTGCCGGGTTCTTCACCGATAATGGCAGATTGTGTGGACTGACACGCACCGCGTTCGAGCAGTTCTGCACTGACACCGTAGTAGACACCGACATAAATATTCGCAGAATCAATTTCCAGCATCGCGTACTGTTCGCCGAATGTCGGATAAATGATCTCTCCCTCATCGAAGGTTTCGGCAGGTGCTTCATTCTTATCGATCTGATTTTCAATAATATTCAGACCGTCTGTCTGTGCCGTTGTTTTGAGATTGTCCATAAAGGCGATATTCAGGTATTTCTGCAAACGGTGCATCGGTGCGAGATAATAGCAGAGCAGCAGAATGCCGCCGGTCAGCAGCAGAAGAAGAAACGGTGTCAGGATCAGGATCGCTTTTCCGCCGCGCTTATTCTGTGCCTGTGTTTGTATTTGTTCAGCCATGCTGTGTATCCTCCTGTTTTCCGGTCATACGATAGAGCAGCATCAGACCGCCGAGCGACAGCAGGATCATTCCTGAACCGGCAAGCACCGGAACAGTCGTATTCCAGCCGGTCGGATCAACAGTCAGACCAAAGCCTGCCGCGTCGATCAGTGTTCCGTTTTCGTCACGGACATTGAAACGAAGATCGTCAATATTCTCGACCGTGACATTTAATCCCATTTCCTGTCCGATCTCAATGAGTCCGCCGACGATCTGCTCTTTTTTCTCCGGTTCAAGCTGTTTCAGGATGCTGTTTCGTTCTTCCGGCGTGAGATTTGCAAGAAATGCAGCACGTTCATCTTCCGGCAGACCTGCGATATAGGCACGCTTTTCATCCAGTGTCATATCGGCAAAGGGCTGTTCCGGTTCGACAGACGGCACAAATTCCGTTGTTGTGGCCGGTGTGTCCTGACCGGATTCCGGCGGCTGTGTCTGCATATTATAATGTTCGAGCAGCTCCTCAGCCGGAATACCGAACGCATCTGCGATCGCTGACATGATCGTAACAGCGCCGTCCTGATTGATGATCGCAACCCATTCGTCATAGCTGCGGTACTGCCCGTTCAGCTCCATGCCGTTTTCGTCATGCGGAGCAGTTTGATACAGATTGCGCGTATCCTGAATGAATGCATCCGGCATTCCGGCGTTTTCCAATGCCTGAAAAACATCATCGACAGACGCACTTTCCGCAGATACAGGTGCAGTCAGCATCATTGCCGCGCAGATACTCAGAAACGCAGACAGAATTTTTTTGCGGTGCATCATCATGCGTTCTGCTCCTCTCTGCGCTGTCTGCGCGCGAACAGTGTCAGACCGCCGATCGCGCTGAGGATCATTGCAGAGCCGCAAAGCACCGGAACGGTTGTGTTCCATCCGGTATCATCTACGGAAGTACCGACAGTGGAAACGTCGATCAGCGTTCCTTCGCTGTTCCGGACGGAATAATTGATGCCGTTGCTGCCAAGCTCATCAACGGAAATATGCATTCCGAGTTCTTCGCCCAGCTCAATAAATCCGCTTGCGATATTCGCCTGACTGTCTGTATCCATCTGCTTGATCACGCTGTTGCGTTCGGCAGTGGAAAGACCGGCGATGAATCCGGCACGTTCTGTTTCCGGCAGACTTGCGACATAATCCTTTTTCTCATCGAGTGACATATTGATAAAGGGTTTATCCGGCTCAACGGAAACCGCAGGCTTTTCGGAAACAGCCGTGGTCTCGCTGCTGCCGGCAGGTGTAGTCTGTGCCGGTTCGGTTGCGGCGGCCTGCTTGATATCCTCACCGGATACATTGAACTGCTTGCCGACCTCATTCCAGATATCATCCTCATAAATTTGGACCATATCCGCCCAGACATCGTATGTGAAATAAGTGCCGTTGATGCTCATGCCGGCGTCATCATGTTCGGTATTCTGGTATTGCAGTTTTGCTTCCTGTACCATAGATTCCGGCAGTCCGATGCGGCGCATCGCATCATATACATCCTCTACGCTGTTTGCTGCTGCGGAAAACGGCATGGCAGCGGCGCAGAGCACTGCACTGCATACAGCGGCAGATGCGGCAATATGCGCTTTCATTTTTTTGGTCAGATGATTCATGACTTTGCTCCTTTCGGTACAAAGGACATCGGTTTTCGGGGTGATGAAAATACCCCAAACTATATTATATCATGATTGATGAAAAAAAGCAACTCCCGCCGTATTTATTAAGAAATTACTCATATCTTTGCCGCAGGGCGTTCATGCGGCATGAGTGCTTGCATTTTTTCGGAAAATGTGCTATACTAACAAAGAATGACTATGTTAAGAAAGGAAAATCTGCATGGCGAAAAAACAGCAGGAGTACGGCAATGAGAGCATTACGATGCTCAAAGGCCCTGATAAAGTCCGGAAACGCCCGTCCGTTATCTTTGGCTCGGACAGTCTGGACGGCTGCGCACACTCTGTATTTGAGGTCATTACGAATTCGATCGACGAGGCACGCGCCGGATTTGGAAAAAAGATCATTATTACGCGGTTTCTCGATCATTCCGTAGAAGTCGAGGACTTCGGCAGAGGATGTCCGGTTGACTGGAACTCTGCCGAGGAACGCTATAACTGGGAACTTGTTTACTGTGAACTGTATGCAGGCGGCAAGTACGATTCCGAAGCGGATACCTATGCCTATTCGCTCGGCCTGAACGGTCTGGGACTCTGTGCAACACAATTCGCATCGGAATATATGGATGTCACGGTCGTTCGTGACGGACAGGAATACGCTCTGCATTTTGAGAAGGGCGAGAATATCGGCGGACTGAAAAAGACACCGTCCGCACGGAAACAGACCGGAACAAAAACACGCTGGAAGCCTGATTTAGAGGTGTTTACCGATATTGCCGTGACGGACGAATGGTTTCGCGATATCCTGAAACGGCAGGCGGTCGTCAACCCGAATCTGCTGTTTGTTTACCGCAATGAGGTCACGCCCGGAAAATTCGATACAACAGAATTTTTCTACGAAAACGGCATCAGTGATTATGTCAATGAAATTGTCGGGGAAAAGCCGCTGACACCGGTACAGTTCTGGGCTGCCGAACGCAAGGGACGCGACCGTGCTGACAGAGATGAATACAAGGTCAAGCTGTCTGTTGCATTTGCGTTTTCCAATCAGGTGCAGCGTCTCGAATATTACCACAATTCAAGCTGGCTCGAACACGGCGGTTCGCCGGATGATGCCGTCAAGCGTGCATTCACCGCGCAGATCGACGCATTCCTGAAAAATAACAACCGCTATCAGAAGAATGAGAGCAAGATCACGTTTCCGGATATTCAGGATTGTCTGGTGCTGGTATCATCCTCATTCTCAACGGTCGCATCCTATGCCAACCAGACGAAAAAGGCGATCACAAACCGCTTTGTCTATGAGGCAATGACCGAATTTCTCAAGCATCAGCTTGAAGTCTATTTCACGGAAAATCCGGACGATGCGGCTCGCATCGCGGAGCAGGTTCTGATCAACAAGCGCAGCCGTGAAAATGCAGAGCGTACCCGTCTGAACATCAAAAAGAAACTCTCCGGCAATCTCGATCTTTCCAATATGGTGCCGAAATTCGTGGACTGCCGTTCCAAGGATACCGACCGCCGCGAACTGTATATCGTGGAGGGTGATTCCGCTCTCGGTTCTGTCAAAATGGCGCGTGACGCGGAATTTCAGGCGGTCATTCCGGTGCGCGGAAAGATCCTGAACTGCCTGAAAGCGGATTATGTCCGCATTTTCAAATCGGAGATCATTACCGATCTGCTGAAAGTGCTTGGCTGCGGTGTCGAGGTCGCTACAAAAGCGAATAAGGAGCTTGCAACATTCAGCCTTGAAAATCTCCGCTGGAACAAAATTGTTATCTGTACGGATGCTGATGAGGACGGATTCCATATCCGCACGCTGATCCTGACAATGATCTATCGCCTTGCGCCGACACTCATCCGCGAAGGCTACGTCTATATTGCGGAATCTCCGCTGTTTGAAATCACCACAAAGGAACGCACCTATTTTGCATACGATGAAAAGGAACGCGTCAAGATCCTTTCGATGATCGAGGGACAGAAATTCACGCTCCAGCGTTCAAAAGGTCTTGGTGAGAACGAGGCGGAAATGATGGCGCTGACAACGATGAATCCCGAAACGCGCCGTATTATCCGCATTACACCGGAAGCGGCAGAGGCAACCTTTGAAATGTTTGATATGCTGCTTGGCGATAACCTTGCGGCTCGTAAAGATTATATTGCAGAGCATGGCGGCGATTATCTCGACCTTGCAGATATTTCGTAAGGGGGATATGATTTATGGCACTTTTGAATTTGAAATATAATGAAGAAACGATGTATGAGCAGCTTGGCGAACTGCTGCTGCCGGATGAACAGATCACGGCTGCGGTCTATGCATCCTTTCAGAACAAGGGATTTATGGCCGGTCCTGCTGTGCAGGCAGGATTTTTTGCAATGACCGATCAGGACAGACTGATCGGCGTGCGGCACGCGATGCTCGACAGCGCCGCCTTTGGCGGTTATATCGGATTGCTGCACGGTCTGAAAGTGAAAAAAAGCCTGTTTGGTGCTTATGTGATGGATTATGATGACGGCAGCGTGAAGCTGCGCATTACCATGACGCCGAAGCTTGGTACAGGTGTTCATCTGCCGCATCAGGCTGAGAATATTCAGACAATGGTCGCAGCGCTCGAAACACGGCAGATTTGAGAAAGGGAAATCTTTTAGAATATGGCTGGAAGAAGAAAAAAGGAAACAGTCCCGAAGGCTGCAAATCCTTCCAATGCATATATTGAAGGCGCAGGTCTGATGGTTGAGGAACGCATTACCGATACGCTCCGCAAGAACTTCATGCCTTACGCAATGAGCGCGATCGTATCGCGTGCGCTGCCGGAAATTGACGGCTTCAAGCCCTCACACCGCAAGCTGCTTTTTACGATGTATAAAATGGGCTTGCTCTCCGGCGCAAGAACAAAATCCGCAAATGTTGTCGGACAGACCATGCGTCTGAATCCGCACGGCGATGCCGCGATCTATGAAACAATGGTGCGTCTTGCACGCGGCAATGAATCTTTGCTGCATCCGTATGTGGACAGCAAGGGTAATTTCGGCAAGGTGTATTCGCGTGATATGGCGTATGCTGCGCCGCGTTATACCGAAGTCCGGCTTGAAGCGATCGCTGCGGAACTGTTTCGTGATATCGACAAGGAAACAGTTGATTTCATGCCGAACTATGACAATACCATGCAGGAACCGGCACTTCTGCCGGCGAGTTTCCCGTCGGTACTGGTCAATGCAAATGTCGGTATTGCTGTTTCAATGGCAAGCAATGTCTGTCCGTTCAATCTGACGGAAGTATGCGAAACAACGGTCGCTCTGCTGAAAAATCCGGAGCATGATATCATCTCCACACTGAAAGGTCCGGATTTCCCGACCGGTGCATTTCTGCTCTGCGATGAAGAAGAACTCCGCAAGATCTATGATACCGGCAGGGGCAGCATCAGACTGCGTTCCAAGTGGAATTATGATAAATCCGCGAACTGCATCGAAGTGACACAGATCCCGTATTCCACAACGATCGAAGCCATTATGGAGAAGATCGTGGAACTGGTCAAGGCGGGAAAAATCCGCGAAATATCGTATTTGCGTGATGAAACCGACCTGAACGGTCTGAAGCTGACGCTTGATCTGAAACGCGGTACGGATCCGGACAAGCTGATGCAGAAACTCTTTCGCATGACACCCTTGCAGGATGCAGTTTCCTGCAATTTCAATATTCTGATCGCCGGAATGCCGAAGGTCATGGGCGTGCGTGAGATTCTGGATGAATGGATTGCGTTCCGGACGGAGTGCATCCGCCGCAGAGTGTATTTTGATCTGCATAAAAAGCAGGAAAAGCTGCATCTGCTCGAAGGTCTGGAGAAGATCCTGCTCGATATCGACCGTGCGATCAAAATTGTCCGCGAAACAGAGGAAGAATCCGAGGTCGTGTCAAACCTCATGATCGGTTTCGGCATCGACAATGTGCAGGCGGAATATGTTGCAGAGATCAAGCTGCGTCACCTGAACCGTGAATATATCCTGAAGCGTACCGAGGAGATCGAGCAGCTTCGCAAGGATATTGCAGAAATGGAAGAGATTCTCAAGGATGTCAAAAAGATCCGGAAAATCATGATCGCTGAACTGACACAGGTTGCGGAGAAATACGGTCAGCCGCGCCGGACACTGTTCTATGATCTGGAAGATGAGCCGGAAACGGATAATGAAGACGATACGCCGGATTATCCTGTGCATCTGTTCTTGTCGGCAGAGGGCTATTTCAAGAAGATCACGCCGCAGAGCCTGCGCATGAGCAGTGACCAGAAGCTCAAAGAGGGCGATGTGATGATGCAGCAGAAAAATGCATCCAACCGGACAGAATTGCTGTTCTTCTCGGATAAGGCACAGGTCTATAAAACACGCGCCGCTGCATTTGATGATACAAAAGCAAGCGTTCTCGGTGATTTTGTACCGGTCAAGCTCGGCTTTGATGATGGAGAGCGCGTGAAATTCATGGTCGCAACGGAAGATTACAGCGGTTTCCTGCTGTTCTGCTTTGCAAACGGTAAGATCGCCAAAGTGCCGCTGAATGCCTATGCGACAAAGACAAATCGTAAAAAGCTCGCAAATGCGTATTCTGCAAAGGATAAACTGGTCGATATCATTTTTATTGCTGAGGACTGTGATATTCTCCTGCGCTCGACCAATAACCGTGCCATTGTATTCAATACGGCGATGCTGCTGCCGAAAGCAACACGCGATTCGATCGGTGTGCAGGTCATGACGCTGAAAGCAAAATCCTCGGCGCTGGAATCGGCATCCGTGCTGAATGCGGAGCAGCTTGAAGAACTGAAAAAGTATGTTGTCAAGAATATTCCTGCATCAGGCGGCATGGCAAAGGATCTGGAGATCAGCGGTCAGATGACGCTGTGATGCAGAAAGGAAAAGAGGGGGTATCATTATGGATATGAGCAGATATCAGGGCAGTCAGCAGGATTGGACCGGCGCATTTGTCGCTTCACCGCGCTTTTTCACCGATCCGGACGGCGTACCGTTCGGCGTGCTTGCGATCAATGAGGGAATCGAAACGATCATGCCGAAGCTGCCGCAGAAGCGTTATCAGGTTGACGGCAAAGAAATTGCAAACTGGCGCATTTTGCTCTATAGCCGGACAAAGGGCGATGTCATCGGTGATACTGATTTTTATGCCGCTATGCGCAGGCTTGTCATGGGAGGCTATATTCTCGATGATAACGGGGAAAATGTACTCATCAAGGCACTGTCACTCTCCGAGCTTGACGCATTGATGCGGTAACAGTTCGGACAGGATCCCGTCAGGAACAGAAATGCCGCGGAATACAGCAGGGGACTGTTGCTCCGCGGCTGCTTTATTCCGCTTGAAATGTTGATGAAATATTTGTGAAACGATGCGGCAGGGCTTGCCAAATCTTTGCGTTTGTGTTATACTGAATACAATATCATCATTTTGTAAAGGAGCGTCATTCATGAGAGAAATTTCAGCCGGTCAGATCACACAGACGATTCGTGATCTCTGTATCAGAGCGAATGCGGTTCTGCCGGAATCACTGGAACAATGTATCCGCTGCGGAGCGGACAAAGAACAGTCTGCGGCGGGAAAGGCTGTATTTGCCGATCTTTGTGCAAATCTGGATGCGGCACGCGAGACCGCACTTCCGATCTGTCAGGATACCGGTATGGCAGTTGTCTTTATGCAGATCGGTCAGGATGTGCATATCACAGGCGGCGATCTGCGTCAGGCGGTCAATGACGGTGTTGCTGCCGGATATCTGGAAGGATATCTGCGCTGCTCGGTCGTCGGTGATCCGCTGGAGCGTGTGAATACGAAAAATAATACGCCGGCAGTTCTGCATATTGACATCGTGCCGGGCGACGGCATCCGGATTGATGTCTGCCCAAAGGGATTCGGCAGTGAAAATATGAGCGCACTGAAAATGTTTACGCCTGCTGCTTCGCAGGATGATATTGTCGGTTTTGTGCGAGATACGATCGCAAAGGCAGGCAGCAATCCCTGTCCGCCGATCGTGGTCGGTGTCGGCATCGGCGGCGACTTTGAGCAATGCGCATTCCTTGCGAAAAAAGCACTTTGCCGCGATGTTGCTGTCCGAAATCCGAAACCGCTGTATGCGGATTTGGAGCAGAGAATGCTGGAAGCGGTCAATCAGCTTGGCATCGGGCCGCAGGGCTTCGGCGGTACTGTGACTGCGCTTGCTGTCAATATCGAAGAAGCACCGACACATATCGCCGGACTTCCGGTTTCTGTAAATGTCGGATGTCATGTGACACGCCACGCATCGGCAATTCTGTAACAGAGGATATTTCGCAGCGGCGTATTTCTGTAATATTTTACATATTTGTGCATTATTGCGAATTGTGCTTGACAGCCGAATAAAACTATGGTATAATATCACTATAGATATCGAATAAGGAGGACAACAACTATGGAAGACGAACAAATACGGACGGAAATCACCGCAAAAAATACCGAAGTGCTGCTTTCCATGCTCGAAAACCGGAAGCTGAAATATACGGTCGAGGAGCAAACTGAAGCACGCACGCATATCCGTATCCATTTTACGGGCGAGGATATGCCGATGACGCTGCATATTATCCTGCGGACGGATCGGCAGATCGTATCGGTGCTGTCGGTGATGCCGTTCCGGATCAGCGCGGAACACCTGAATGATGCGGCGATCGCTGTGACTGCGGCGAATCACGGCCTGATCGACGGTTCATTTGATCTGAATATGCAGACGGGTGAGATACGTTTTCGCCTGACAAGCTGTTTTATCGGAACGGTACTCAGTGAAGAACTGTATGCATACCTGATGTATGTTTCGGCTGAAACGATCGACCGTTATAATGACCGTTTCCGTGACCTGAATGACGGCAGCCTCGATCTTGAAGGATTTCAGGCAGCTGATGCCGCCGATGAACGCAGATAACCGGAGGCAGGGCTATGCGAAAATATCTGACGGAATATCTTGCCGCACTGGAGGCAAAGCTCGCTTCCGGTGAGAATATCGACTATACGGAGCTGGAACAGTCGCATTTGACAATGATTCGGTTCATGCAGCATGAACGGCTGATCCATTTCCTTGTCACAATGCTGTTTACACTCGGATTTTTTATGGTCATGGCGATGTTTTTATTCGGAGAATTTATCGGCCTGCTTCCGCTGCTGATTTTGATTCTCGCCTTGCTTGTTCCCTATGTTGCACACTATTATTTCCTTGAAAATTCTGTCCAGAAAATGTATAAACTATACGATGAGATTCACACAAGACGGCTGAAACAGAAATGAACAGCCGCCGCTTCAACACAGAAAGGCTGGTACAAAATGGAATTATATCGTCCGATGAATGCAGAAGAATATCAGGCACTTGAAGCACGCAGTTTCCGCGGTTTTCCGCCGTGTACTTCATGTCAGCCGCTGTTTACGGCGCTTCTCTCTGAGGAAGGCGCTTCTCAGATCGCGCGTCATCTCCGTATTGCCAAGAAAAGTGATAACAGAGCCTATGTTGTCAGTTTTTTAGTTGATGATGCGTATATCCGGCAATTTCCTGTTCAGCACGCGCACGAGAAAACACGCCGCGCACTCTGGATCCCTGCCGATGAAGTCGATATTCTCAATCAGCATCTGATCGGGACTATCCGCGTATTGGCAAGCTATCAGATCGATCGCGAGGACGGAGAAGTTTTCTTTGCATAATGTAAAGCATTGCCGGACGGAGTACGTTCTGTCCGGCATTTTGATGCTGCATTTGGATATGCAGCTTGATAATGGATTCATTTTGAATGAGCGAAAGGAAGATGCCTTATGGCAATGACAATTTTGTATCCGGTCGGGAATCATCTGTATGTGAACCTGACAAACAAATGCCCGTGCGCCTGCACATTCTGCATCCGTCAGAACGGCGACGGTGCTTATGGTTCGGACAGCCTTTGGCTGGAACATGATCCGACGCTGGATGAGTTCAAAAAAGCACTGACTGCGTGGGATCTGGCTGATTTTACGGAGATCGTATTCTGCGGTTACGGTGAGCCGACAGAAGCACTGGATACGCTGCTTGCAGCTGCAAATTATATGAAAACACTGAAGGACTGTCCGCCGATCCGCCTGAATACAAACGGTCTGTCTGACCTGATCCACGGCGGAAAAACTGCACATTTGCTGGAAGGACTGATTGATACGGTTTCGATCAGCCTGAATGCCGGAACAAAGCAGGAATATCTTGCTGTTACACGCCCGAAGTGGGACAATGCTTATGAAGCGATGCAGGAATTTGCATCGGACTGCAAGCGGTATGTGAAATCTGTGATGTTTACGGTCGTGGATGTGATCCCGAAGGAAGAGATCGAAGCGGCGCAGGCTGTTTCAGACAAGCTCGGTATTCCGCTGCGTGTCCGTCAGTACGAAGGATGAATAAAAAAACGGGGCATCCTGCAAAACAGGATGCCCCGTGTGTTATTATTCGTGGACAGACGAATGAGAGTAAACAAAGAATTTTTCCTGACTCGGCATCCATGCCTTTTCTTTCGGCTCGAATGTGCGGTCAAATTCCTCTGTTTTTGCTTCATCAAGCAGTGTGACGACATCACTCTCGCGGTAAACATAATGTGTACCGTCCAGTGCGCCTTCTTTCAGCTCATGCACAAACAGAGGTGCCGGGAAATAATTGCCATCCAGCGATACATTATAACGAATGCACGATTTGAAGCCGCTGCTGACATAGTTTTCCGGATTGCCGAAAATGACAACAGCCTCATAACCAAGCTTTTTCGCCTCTGCAAAGGAATGCTCCATCATGAGCTTGCCGAGTCCCATGCGCTGATAATCCGGATGAACGGCGATCGGGCCGAATGAGAGTGTCTCTCTGCGGCTGCCGTTATCGTCCTCAAGCCATGATTTCATATACATGATGCTTGCGACGATCCTGCCTTCATATTCAGCGACAAAGGTCAGCTCCGGAATGAAATCCGGATGTGAACGCATCACATGAGCAAGATAATGCTCATCACAGCCCGGCTTATAGACATTCCAGAAAGCTTCGCGTGTCAATTCCTCAACGATGCGGTAATCGCTTTCCTGTTCCAAACGGATGGTGATCTCCTGACGGTTGATCTGTGTTTTCATAATTCATAATCCTCCTGAAATTGTATTGATCGAACAGTAAAGAATGATCGACAATCGGGGAGGTTTGTGGGATGTTCGATTGTATCGCAAACCTGCCCGTTTACGCTGCAATCTCAGGTCGCTTGTTCAGTTTCAAACAAAGAGCTCCTTTATTATAAGATGTGCTGTTTAACCAGCAATTTCAGTATAGCATATTCTGAATTATTTGTCAAGCGAATTAGGCGAAAACGGCGAAACAGGCGGAATGCTGCTGGAAATCGAAGCCTGATCATTTCTGCACAATGTTTCTGAAGAAAACCGGCAGAACTTTCACGGGATTATCATTGTTTCATGCTTGACTTTTTTGACATTTTTCGGTATAATATAAAAAGGGAAAATTGGTTTTTCTCAAATTGTACTTAGGAGGTTTCATTATGTCCCTGACAAAGAATCCGAATGTCAATCAGTGGGTTGAGGAAATGGTTGCGCTCTGTAAGCCGGATCAGGTCGTCTGGATCGACGGCTCTAAGGAGCAGCTGGATCAGCTCGTCGCAGAGGTTACTGCTCTGCCGGACGGCCACCCTGATAAGCTCTATCCGCTCAATGAGGAAAAATATCCGGGATGCCTGTATCATCGCACCCGTCCGAATGACGTTGCTCGTGTGGAAGACAGAACCTTTATTTGCGCTCGCAAGCAGGAAGATGCCGGCCCGACCAACAACTGGATGGATCCGAAGGAAATGTATGCAAAGCTGACTCCGCTTTATGACGGCGTTATGAAGGGCAGAACCATGTATGTCATTCCGTACAGCATGGGCCCGATCGGTTCGCCGCTCGCAAAGGTCGGCGTTGAAGTAACCGACTCCATCTATGTTGTTCTGAATATGAACATCATGACACGTATGGGTACAAAGGCTTTCGAGAACCTCGGCGATGTTTCCAACGACTTCGTCCGCGGTCTGCACTCCAAGGCTGATGTCGATCCGGAAAACCGCTACATCGTTCAGTTCCCTGAGGACAATACGATCTGGTCGATCAACTCCGCATACGGCGGAAACGTTCTGCTCGGCAAGAAGTGCTTTGCACTCCGTATCGCATCCTATCAGGCAAAGAATGAAGGCTGGATGGCTGAGCATATGCTTATCCTCGGCGTTCAGAAGCCGGACGGCGATACCAAGTACATCTGCGCAGCATTTCCGTCTGCCTGCGGCAAGACGAACCTCGCTATGCTGATTCCGCCGGAAGGCTACCGCAAGGCAGGCTACAAGGTCTTTACAGTCGGTGATGATATTGCATGGCTGAAGCCGGGTGCTGACGGCAGACTTTACGCAATCAATCCGGAGTACGGCTTCTTCGGTGTTGCACCGGGAACCAACGAGAAGTCCAACTTCAATGCACTTGCATCTACCAAGAAGAACGCGATCTTCACGAACGTTGCACTGGATAACTCCGACAATACTCCGTGGTGGGAGTCCCTCTCCAAGGAGCCGCCGGTCGATGCAACCGAGTGGAAGGGCGCAAAGGTCAACGGTCCTGAGTTCTGCGCACAGCTTGACGCAAACGGCAAGCACCTGACGCTCGCTCATCCGAACAGCCGCTTCACTGCACCGGCTGAGAACTGCCCGTGCATCAGCCCTGAGTTCAACAATCCGCAGGGCGTTCCGATCTCCGCGATCATCTTCGGCGGCAGACGTGCATCCACCACTCCGCTGGTATATCAGTCCTTCGACTGGACACACGGCACCTACATGGGCTCCGCTGTTTCTTCTGAAACAACAGCAGCAGCGACCGGTGCAGTCGGCGTTCTCCGCCACGATCCGATGGCAATGAAGCCGTTTATCGGTTACAATGTCGGCGATTACTGGGCACACTGGCTCGAAATGGGCGAAAAGCTCGGCGACAAGGCTCCGAAGATCTTCAATGTCAACTGGTTCAAGAAGGATGCAGAGGGACACTTCATGTGGCCGGGCTTCGGTGATAACATGAGAGTTCTCGACTGGATCATCAAGCGCTGCGAGGGTACTGTTGAAGCAGATGAGACCGCAATCGGTTTCCTGCCGAAGCCTGAGGATATCAACATTGAAGGCCTTGAGGGCGAGATCAATCTTGATTCCATGAAGGCACTCGTTGCTGTTGATAAGGATCTCTGGAAGAAGGAGATCGTTGAGATGCGCAGATACTATGATGAGGACATCAAGGCAAAGGGCGGCAAGATTCCGCAGGCTCTTTATGATGTACTTGACAAGATCGAGGCAAACCTCAATAAGTAATTGCATATATGAAAATCCCTGCCACATTTCTGCGGCAGGGATTTTTTTCGTAAATAGAAACAGAATAAGCATAAAAACGGAGAAGACAAGAGCCTTCTCCGTTTGCTGATCTGCTATTATACTGCGGCAAGAGTATCTTCGGAATTATCAAAGATCTCAGTATTCTGGGAACGCTGTGCGGCATCAGCTTTTTGTTTTGCAAGCTCACCGCGATTGAATTCTTCCGGTGTAGTGAATGTTGGAACCATTTTATGAAGCGCTGCAACCGCACGGGCTTCATTATTTTCCAGTGCCGCATCACGCAGGATGCCGAGTTTCATGCCGAATGTCTGAATGTCGATCTCGATCTGTTTGCCGATGTAGATGAGCTTGTTGGCAGTTTTCTGGAGTCCTTCCTCATTCATGAGGAGTTCCTCTTTGATTTTTTCGCCCGGACGCAGTCCGACAAACTTGATCTCAACATCTTCATACGGAACTTTGCCGTACATACGGATCAGATTTTCGGCAAGTGTTACGATACGGACAGGCTTGCCCATATCCAGAACGAAAATTTCTCCGCCGTTTGCGATCGCAGCCGCTTCCATGACGAGTGAAACTGCTTCCGGAATCGTCATAAAGTACCGGATCACATCCGGATGCGTGACAGTAACAGGCTTGCCCTGTTCGATCTGTTTCCGGAACAGCGGAATGACTGAACCGTTCGAGCCAAGCACATTGCCGAAACGTGTTGTAACAAATTCGGTTTTACCCTCATGCTGCTGTGCGAGGTACTGTACGATCATTTCGCAGCAGCGCTTGGATGCGCCCATGACGTTGGTCGGATTGACTGCTTTGTCAGTCGAGATCATAACGAATTTTTCAACATTATGGAACTGCGCAAGTGTCGCAACATTGAATGTGCCGACGATGTTATTCTTGATCGCTTCCATCGGGGATACTTCCATCAGCGGAACGTGCTTATGTGCTGCTGCATGGAAAACGACCTGCGGCTGATACTTCTCATATATCTGATTCATGCGGAAGTAATCACGTACAGATGCGATCAGCGTGACCAGATTGAGCTTATCGCCGTATTCCATCATGAGTTCCTGCTGGATCTCGTATGCATTGTTTTCATAGATATCAACGATAATGACCTGTTTCGGCTCATACTTTGCGATCTGCCGGACAAGCTCCGAACCGATCGAACCGCCGCCGCCGGTGACCATACAGACCTTTCCGCTGATGAAGCTGTGAACCTCTGCATTATCAAATTTGACGGGCTCTCTGCCAAGCAGATCTTCGACATTGATATCACGTACCTGTCTGAGCAGGGAAGGCTTGTTTTCGTCAAAAATCAGGCAGCCGATAAAGGGGATCGTTTTGACGGGCAATTCTGTCTGCGAACAGATATTCAGCACTCTTGTGCGGTCTTCTTCTGATGCAGAAGGCATTGCACAGATGATCTGTTCGATCTCCATTGATTTCGCAAAGTCTGCGATATCAGCAGTTGTACCGACGACCGGGATGCCCATGATCTCGTGACCAACTTTCCGGCGGTCATCATCAATGATGCAGATGGGCTTGTACTTTGCTGAAACCTTATCCGCTTTATTCGGTGAATAATGTGCGTTTTCGATCTCAGTCAGGAGCATTTTTCCGGCAGTACCGCCGCCGATGATCATGGTACGCTTAAACTTCGGAGAATGCTTGCAGATATCTGTGACTTCGATAAAAGCGCAGCGGAAAACAGCACGAAACATACAGACACCGATCAGGGATACCGCAAAATAGCTGAACATGAAAGAAGGCGGTAGCCGCATTTCAAGGATCCTTGTGAACAGGAACATTGCGGACAATCCGCCGGTGATACCGCCCAGGCAGGAAAGATAATCCCTGATGCGGAAATATCGCCACATGATACTGTATGCGCCGCATACATATAAGAATGCGAAACTGCACACAGTTCCGATAATCATCGGTATGACGAGAATATCGGAAGAAAGTCCCATGCCGTGCAATGAAAGCACGAAATTGGCAATAAGAGCAGCTGCTGTCAAAATAAAGCAGTCGGCGAGTGCGAGCAGACATTTTCTTGTCGTAAATCTTCGCACATATTTCATGAACTTGGATTTCATATTCAATAAACCCCTTATCATCCGGCTTACCGATGCGGTGAAATAAAGCATCTGACAGCGCATCGGCGAAATGAGGCCACGCAAACGGGGCGTATTCGGGGCATTTGAATACAGTCGTTTGCATGAACTGTTGCAGGCTTTGACCCGATGCAGGCATTGCACAAAATGCGCACGCTGACGGGCAGCTCTGCGGCAGATCGTACCTGCCTTTGTAGATAATACGCAGGCGGACGAAACTGTCTGGAAAGACAAAAAGCGGAATGTGATACCAGTATATGAAATGCGGGAAGTATCTGCCGCTGTCTGCGTTTCTGAGATTGAAACAGACGACAGAATGCTGAAAAAAGTTATTATAAATTGAGTATACCATGAATGACGAAGATTGTCAAGCGATTTCCCGATTCTCAGGGCATTTTGACGTATTATGCCGAATATTTTGTATGCGTATCCGGCATAATTATCATATTCATTGACAAAAACTGGTTAAATAATGAGGTTTAAGGTTAAATGATGCCGAGAAATTGTGAGAAAAGGCTAATATGTCAGCTGACTGAACAAAAAAGCAAAAGAAAAAACCTCTGTTCATTTGAACAGAGGTTTTTGATGGGAGAGGATGGATTTGAACCATCGAAGCGTTACGCAACAGATTTACAGTCTGCCCCCTTTGGCCACTCGGGAACTCTCCCATATCAAATTGAAAGCTGGTGGACGGACTTGAACCCCCGACCTGCTGATTACAAATCAGCTGCTCTACCAACTGAGCTACACCAGCATCGTTTTGTTCATGCTTCCCGTGGTCAGCTTATTTATTATAGCACAGAGAAGCAAGAATGTCAAGCAATTTTTGCAAAAAACTAGAAAATAAGCAATATGCACAATAATAATTCTGAATGCAAGAAAAACTAATAGCGCAGATGCCGGACTATGCCGTATCTGCGCTGATATCTATATTGGCGCATCCAATGCATGAAGCTCCAGACCGGAAAATTTCGTCCGCTGATGCGGTGCGCGGTGTCTTCTTGCGATGACACAGCGAAGCTGTTCGGATGCGAGCAGTACCGGAATCGCGCTGACTGCTGTGAACGGGATGAGCAGAAACGGAAATGTGCGGATCCGGTTCAGAAGAATGCCGCCGGACTGACCGCGTGTATCCAGAAAAGCTGACCGGATATTTCGGAACGCCGATTCGTGGGGCGCTTTCAGAAAACAGAAGGGGAGCGCGGCTGATGCGGCAAAGCAGCGCAGCGGCAGCAGCAGGGCGGCAGCGGCTAGGACACCGAGATGCAGAACGGTCAAAAGCGCAAGCAGGCTGTCCTGTTCCGGCGGTATCATCAGCCAGATGCATTTGGCGGCTGCACCGAGCAGCAGGGACGGAACTGCTGAAAGCACGAGCAGAAGCTGCATCAGCAGACGCACACCGGCTGCTCTGCTCCAAAGCCAGAGCGAACGGCTTTGTGCAAGAAATCCGAGGTCATTGTCATCGAGTGTTCCGGCGAGCCTGCCGATCTGCCATGCTGTCTGCATCCGCAGAGGCGCACACGCTGCCAAAGCGGTCAGCAGTGTGCCGATCAGATAGATGTCATACAGATTTGGCGGCGCATAGACTGCATCCTGCCGGATCATGCCGTTCCGGCGCATTTCTCCCTGTAACCAGATTGATGCGAGCAGACAAAACAGCGCTGTGATGAGCCTTGCGCATCCGATCACGGCGGCACTTCGGCGGTATGGTTTCAGCCGCCTTGCGGCTTCGTGTATCAGGCGGTTCATGAGATATAGTCCTCGATGATCTCCCGAAGCTCTGCCGCATTTGATACGCGCATACCGTATTCAAGCAGTGTCCGGTCATAATCCGGCAGCCATTCCGCAGGCAGGGGGTAGACTGCATCCGGTTCGCGGCTGCCCTCTGCAAATACATATAGTGTATCGTCCTGAAGCCGGACGAGATAAGCAGTATCCGGCAAATGTTCCTGTGCGAAAAGATCCGTTTCTGCGGATGGTGCGGAGTCTGCTTCAGGCAATGCCGGCGCATTGGCAGGATATGCTGCCAAAAATGATTCCGGAATTTCCGGTATCGGTTCGATCGTATGATATAAATACGCGGCTGTTCCGGAAAACACGATGACAAGCCCTGCCGTGATGCCGGGCAGCAGGATGCGCATAGCTGAGTGCATATTCAAGATTGCTCCCTTCGTAAATTAGATCGTGCTGTATCGTCATTATGCTGTAATTTTTCAAGTTTTATGCGCCAACAATAAAAAAAGCATTAAATTTTTTTGAAAGTACTTAACAAGAAAAGAATTTTGTGCTATAATATACTTTGAATTTATATAGCCTTTACACGCCTGTTTACAGGCAGAAATCAAACACAGACAGCGGGATCGAAACCGCGGTTTACCGCTGTCCGAAGGGAGAACAGAATACCATGAATGCTTCCAATCGTTCCGGCAGTCCGGATACTGCCGACAGAAAGCAGACGAAGAAGAAAGTTCGCCGCAAACCGCTGATCCTGCGCATTATCGGGGGGATCGGTTCGGTTTTGCTGACAACATTTCTTTCGTTTTTCCTGCTCTTTGCCGTGACGGGTACGATCTGTGCGGTCGCCGCGACAATGTATATTACAAATTATATGGATAAAACAACGCCGATCAGTATTCAGGATCTGGAAATTGCCGGCGAAACCAATATCTACGAGATAGATAAAGACGGCAATCCGCAGTCTGTTTATAAGGTCCAGAGCGAACAGAAACGTATCCCTATAACGCTCGATCAGGTGCCGCAGCATACACGCGACGCTTTTGTATACGCTGAGGACGAGCGCTTCTATGAGCATGAGGGCGTGGATTTCAAGCGTACCGCAGGTGCTTTTGCGAATACGATCCTGAACTTCTGGGCATCCGATCAGGGCGGTTCGACGATCACACAGCAGCTTGTCAAGAATCTGACCGGTGATAATGACAAGAGCCCGCAGCGTAAGCTGCGCGAGATCCACCGTGCGATGCAGCTCGAACAGTCTTATTCCAAGGACTATATCCTTGAATCCTATCTGAACTATATCGGTTTCGGCGGCGCAAACAATGGCATCGAAATGGCAGCGAAAACCTATTTCGGCAAGAGCGTCGGGGATCTTTCCATTGCGGAGAGCGCCTGCCTCGCCGCGATCCCGCAGAGCCCGGAAAAAAATAATCCGTTTGCAAAATACAATGAAAAAGCATTCAATGAAGTCACCGGTACATGGTACTATACTGATGTCGAAGTAAATACAGGCCGAGATGTCAACAGAAAACGTATGGAATACATCCTAAAGCAGATGTATAAAAACGGTGCGATCACCTTTGACGAATATCAGGGTGCGCTGAATGAGCATCTGGTATTCAGAGATACCGATGAATACCTGATGACACATCCGGATGAACAGAAGGTCATGGATGACGGTTCGATCATGCTCGATAATAACGGTGATCAGAAGCCGAATTCATGGGCAGTTGATGAGGCACTCAATGAGTTCGCAGATATTCTGATGGAACAAAATGGTATTTCCCGTTCCCGAGCTATGACACTTATCAACAAGGGCGGCTATCAGATCTATACCACTGTTGATCAGGAAATGCAGGCATATCTCGAAAACAAATTTTCTACAATGGATAATCTGCTCATGGGCATGAGCAATACCGCCGCAACCACATTCTACCGTGATCTGGACGGCGACGGTGAATATACCGATGAGGAAAACCTGACGCTGCAGGCAGGCTTTACCGCGATCGACTATCAGGGCAGAGTGCTTTGCACCTGCGGCGGTATCGGTGAGAAGGTCGGTTCGCTCGGTACGAGCTTTGCATCCAATGAACCGCAGCAGCCGGGTTCTGCGATCAAGCCGGTCACAAGCTACGGCTACGCACTCTATCATGACTATATCACATGGGGTACGCACGTTAGAGACGTTCCGCCGCTGACAAAAAAGAATGAAAAAACCGGTAAGGAAGATCCGTGGCCGACAAACTATGCCGATGTCAATAATGTCATCAGCTTTTCCGGCAACACGATCAACATTTTCTACGCGCTGGAGCGTTCCTACAACACGATCCCTGCACTGCTCGTTAAGACCTACGGCAGACGGAATGTCTTTGATTTTGCAACACAGACGCTCGGCCTTGATCTTAATGAAGGCTACGACGTTGACTATGCACCGCTTGCCGTCGGCGCGCTTGGCTATGGCATTACCGTTAAGGATCTGGTCAACGCATATATGGTTTACGGCAACGGCGGCTATTTCAATGATGCACATATCATCAGCAAGATCTACAATCCGGACGGCACAGTGTTCTTTGACGCAGAGGAAGGCTATCATCAGGCAATCGACGCAGAAACTTCTTATGTTATGAACAAGCTGCTTCAGAATGTTGTTCAGAACGGTACCGGTACCGCTGCACAGATCTATACAGGCGGTGTGCAGGTCCCGATCGCCGGAAAGACCGGTACGACATCTGACTGGTTCGACCTGATGTTCGTCGGTCTGAATCCGCAGTTTGTCAGCGGTGTCTGGGTAGGCTACAAGGAAAACAAGGAGATCAAGAATCACTGGTCGATCCAGTCTGCAAGAGTCTGGAAGAATATCATCGGTGAATGGATCGTCAACCACTACTATGATGAGGACTTCACCAAGCAGTTCCCGACCTGTGACACGGTTATTGCAGCACCGTTCTGTCCGGTGACCGGAAGAATCGCCGGTAACTGCGGACACGGACAGGGTTCGATGGGTTATTGGAAATCTACGAACCAGCCGTGGTGTAACGGCTTTGAGCTGCAGCTGGGCTATAATGCACTGGAAGATGAAGAAGACGAATAATCCAACAAATGAAAACAGGATATTGAAGAATAAATGGTATCTGTATCTCACCGAGTTCTTTTCCGGTATGTCTGTCATGGCGGCGGAACTCGGTGCGAGCAGATTGCTTGCGCCGTACTTCAGTTCCTCGCAGATCGTCTGGACAATTATCATCGGGACGATCATGATCGCAATGGCGCTCGGCAACCTCTACGGCGGACGCTCTGCCGATCGATCACCGGATCCCGATAAGCTTTATGGCAGAATGCTGGTCGCCGCAGTGTGGATCGCCGCGATCCCGTTTCTCGGAAAGCTGGTGATCCTGCTTGTCTCCGCACTGCTCATCGTTTCTGTCAGCACAAATTTCCTGATCTGGGCGGCATTCCTTTCCTGCATGATCGTATTTGTGTATCCGCTGTTCCTGCTCGGTACGGTGACACCGTCGCTGGTGAAATATGCAGTCGGCAGTCTGGATGACAGCGGCAGAACGGTCGGAAAGCTCGGCGCGGCAAATACGATCGGCAGTATCATCGGCACATTTGTCCCGACCTTCCTTACGATTCCGGCGGTCGGTACGGCAGCGACCTTTGTGATTTTCTCCGGTATTCTTCTGCTGCTCGGTATCGTCTATTTTCTGTCGGAACGGCGCGGCACAGTAAAAGTGATCGTTTCTGCCGTATTGTTTGCGGCTGCATCAGCGGCGGCGTTTCTGCTCGGATTTGCGTTCTGGGACAATACGCTGACGCTGGAAGATGAATCGGTCTATAATTATTTGCAGGTGCGTGAGGACGACAAAAGGGTTGTCCTTTCAACCAATGTACTGTTTGGCGTGCAGTCGGTGTATGAGAAGAATGATACACTGACCGGAATGTATTATGATTATGCGCTTGCAGCACCGATGATGCTGGATGAACCGCAGGCTGCACACGATATGCTGATTCTTGGAATGGGCACCGGCACTTATGCGACACAGTGCCGGCGCTATTTTGATTCTATGGATATTGCCGGTGTCGAGATCGACGAGAAAATCACTGCATTGGCGCACGAATATTTTGCGCTTGATCCGGATATTCCCGTCACGACCTATGACGGCAGAGCATTTCTTGCCGGAACAGACCGTAAATATGATGTAATTATGGTCGATGCCTATCAGGATATCACCATTCCGTTTCAGATGTCTACGCAGGAATTTTTCAAAACGGTGCAGTCGCATCTGACTGAAAACGGTGTCATGGTCGTCAATATGAATATGACATCGAATCGCACGGACGGCATCAATGCTTATTTGCAGGATACGATCGCCTCTGTATTTGATACGGTGTATACGGTCGATGTGCCGAATTGTACGAATCGGGAACTGTTCGCTTCGCAGAATCCGGATATCGCCGAAAAGCTCGGTCAGAATATCACGGCAGCAGCGGATTCGGAGCTGATGCAGATGATGCAGCTTGCCTCGATCAAGCTGCAGCCCTGCAGCGGCGGTGATCGGATCCTCACGGACGATAAAGCGCCGGTCGAACTGCTCGGTATGCGTGCGATCGATGATATGATCCGTTCGGAGCTTGCGTATTATAAGGAGAAATTCCTGACGGAAGGTATTTCCGGTATTATCAGCGGCTAAGATGCGGCGATACTATTATAAAGGATAGAAAACTATGTTTCGTATTAGCTGCCCGTGTCATTTCGGGCTTGAATCGGTTGTAAAATTTGAATTGGTACGGCTCGGTGTTCCGGAGATCTCCGCCGCCGACGGCAGAGTATCATTCTCCGGCGGCTGGGATGAGATCGCGGCTGCCAATATCGAACTGACGGCGGCAGAGCGTGTTCTGGTGGAACTCGGCACGTTTTCTGTCAAGGCACAGCGCGGAAAAACGGCATTTGATCCGCTGTTTGAGGGCGTGATGCAGGCACCGCTTGAAGAATTTATCGGACAGGATGATGCCGTGATCGTTAAGGGCAGTTCGCTCAATTCCGCACTGCACAGTGTTCCGGCTTGTCAGGCGATCGTGAAAAAAGCGGCAGTCACAAGACTGCAAAAAGCATATCATACGCAGACGCTCCCTGAAACCGGTGCGGCGCATACGCTGCAATTCCAGATCCGGAACGACGTCTGCACACTTTATCTTGATACGACCGGCGTGCCGCTTTATAAACGCGGCTGGCGTCAGCAGGCTTTGCTCGCGCCGATCCGTGAAACACTGGCTGCCGGAATCCTTGATCTTTCTCATGTGCGGAGCGATACACAGCTTTGTGATCCGCTTTGCGGCAGCGGTACGTTTCTGATCGAAGGAGCAAGGCGCGCAATGCGGATCGCACCCGGTCTGCACCGAAAATTTGCCTGCGAAACGTGGTCACAGTCGCCGCAGGATGCATTCCGCAGAGCAAGATCTGCCGCGACGGAGAAGATCAATCATGATGCTGAATTTCACGGTTATGGTTTCGATATTGATCCGGCGGCTGTGGAATTGACTATGAATAATGCAAAAAAAGCAGGCGTTGCGGACAGAATCACCGTGAAACAACAGGATATACGCAATTTTCAGGCGGTCAGCGGACAGAATATCGTCTGCAATCCGCCATACGGTGAGCGTATGCTTGATGTGGAACAGGCAAGAGAGATCTACCGCGTGATGCACGGCGTGATCCCGAAGGATGCTTCGTTCAGCGTCATTACACCGGATACCGAATTTGAAAAATGCTTTGACCGGAAAGCACGAAAACGCCGAAAACTTTATAATGGCATGATGCAGTGCCAGCTTTATCAGTATTGGGAATAATCCGACACATCGGATATTTGATATATACATAATGAGAGGATGATAAATATGCTTACTCCGAATCTGACAGTATCTTCGGAAGGACATCTCTGTATCGGCGGTGCGGACACTGTGCAGCTTGCAAAGACGCATGGAACGCCGCTGTATGTCATGGATGAGAATATGATTAGAGAAAACTGCCGCGGCTATGCGCGTGTGATCGCGGAAGATTACGGCGGCAGGGGATTGATCTGTTTTGCGAGCAAGGCACTGTCCTGCATGGAGATGTACCGCATTGTTGACTCCGAGGGACTTGGTACGGATGTTATTTCCGGCGGCGAACTGTATACGGCACTTCAAGCCGGAATGCCTGCCGAAAAGATCGTGATGCACGGCAACAGCAAGTCAAATTCTGAACTGCAAATGGCAGTATCCCATAATGTCGGCAGAATTGTCTGCGATAATCTGCCCGAACTTCAGCGGCTCGACAAGATCGCCGGAGAAGCCGGAAAGACCGTCAATGTTATGCTTCGTATCAAGCCGGGCATTGATGCACATACACATGATTTTGTAAAGACAGGTCAGATCGACAGCAAGTTCGGATTTGCGCTTGAAACCGGCGAAGCAATGCAGGCTGTCAAGGCTGCGAGCATCTGCCCGAATCTGCGGCTTGTCGGTCTGCACTGCCATATCGGTTCACAGATCCTTGATACAGAGCCGTTTGCAGAAGCAGGGCGCGTTATGGTCGGATTTATGGATCAGATCAGATCAGAACTCGGCATCACACTGCCGGAACTGAATCTCGGCGGCGGCCCCGGTATCCGCTATACCGAGGAAGATGATCCTAAGCCGTTCGGTGATATTGTTCGTGCGATACTTTCCGCAGTCAGGGAGAGATGTGCGGAGCTTGCATATCCGGAGCCTTTTGTATTGTTTGAGCCGGGACGTTCCATTGTCGGCGGTGCCGGTCTGACACTTTATACCGTCATGGCGAAGAAGGTCATCCCGAATATTCGTACATACGTGCTTGTGGACGGCGGTATGTGCGATAATCCGCGCTATGCGCTTTATCGTTCGCGCTATGAGGCGCTGATCGCAAATAAGGCGGATCAGCCGTGTGACGAACGAGTCACGATCGGCGGCAAGTGCTGTGAAACCGGTGATTTCATCGGTGAGGATATGCCGCTTCAGAACGCAGAGGTCGATGATATTCTGGCAGTTCTTGCGACCGGCGCTTATAATTATTCAATGGCATCAAACTATAACCGCAATCCGCGTGCGGAGATTGTCATGGTAAAGGACGGCGCGGCAAGAACGGTTGTAAAGCGCGAAACCTACGCCGATATCATCCGGAACGATATCTGATACGCAGATGCATACATTTACGATCGGGGCGAACGATGCCGGTCAGCGTGCAGACAAGTTTCTGATGAAAGCCTGCCCGAAACTGCCGAAATCACTGCTCTATAAAACCTTTCGCAAGAAGGATGTCAAGTGCAACGGAAAACGGATTCCGGCTGAGACATTTCTTGCAGCAGGGGATACCTTACAGGTCTATCTGCCGGATGAATTTTTCGTATCTGCGAAGAAATCTGTTCCGGCGGCAAATCTGCCGATGCCGGAGATCATCTATGAGGATGACAATATCCTGCTGATGCGCAAGCCTGTCAATCTGCCTGTTCATGCGGACGATCAGGGCAGCAGTGATACGCTTCAGGCAAGATTTTTGCAGTATCTTGCCAAAAACGGTGCGTATGTACCGGAGCTGGAGCAGAGCTTCACACCTGCGCTGTGCAATCGGCTTGACCGCAATACAGAGGGCTTTGTGATCGGTGCGAAAAATGCTGCAGCACTGCGCTGTGTCAATGAAATGATACGGGAAAATAAAGTAATCAAGCAATATTTCTGCATTACTGCCGGACTGCCGCCGAAACAGCATGATGTCGTAACGGCGTATCATCGCCGTGAAGAAGGCAAAAAAGCCGAGATATCCGAAAAGCCGCGGGAAGGATTTCGGGAAATGCGGACGGAATACGATATTCTGCAAAAGCATGATGATCTTGCACTGCTGCTCATTACGCTGTATACCGGACGGACACATCAGATCCGCTTGCAGACTGCGGCGCTTGGATGTCCGGTGCTCGGCGATAACCGCTACGGTAATTCGCGCTGCAATCAGAAATATGGCGAATCCCATCAGCTTCTTGCAGCCTGCCGTCTGCGCTTTGATGTTCCGCCGGAAGGGCATTTGCTCTCGGCACTCTGGAATCAATGCTTTGCGTATACGCCGGATTTCTGTGAGAAATACGGGTTTTATATCTGAATAACGAAAGCCGCAGAATGGGAGCAGTATCCGGTTCTGCGGCTTTTTGCATACAATCGGTTTATTTGAATGATACAACTTCCGTCTTTCTGTCTATTCTTTTCTCAGAGCCTTTGCGTTTTCTATTGAGCGCTACAAATGTGCGTACTATTTATTGACAGTTGTTTTGAAATATGGTAATATATAGCGGATTTGATTATTTGAAAGAAGGTTATATCTATGAATAAAAGAAGAATTGTACTGGCAGCGCTGTTTTCTGCGGCAGTTCTGGCACTGACCGGATGCGGCGAAAGTGCGGCAGATTCTGCTGCGGCAGAGGAAAGTGAAAGCGCAGCGGCATCTGAAAGCGAATCTGCGGATGATGCGGAAAGTTCCGAAAGTTCGGAAGCGCCGGAAAAGGAAGTCAGAACCGAAAAGCCTGAGATCCTGAAAGAGGGCATTCTCATACATCTGAAAACGGTCTATCCTGACGGCTCCGTTCTGCGCGAGGAAACCTATGATGAAAACGGAAAAATCCTGCGCATGACAGACAATACCTTTGCTTTTGAGAAAGACATCACCTATGAATATGATGAAGCAGGTAATCTTATCAGAGAAACAAAGGACTGGAACGATGACGGTTATCTCAGAGATGTGACGGAATATGACGGAAACGGAAATATCATCAGAAAAACACAGACCATTCCGGAGAATGATCATGTCGAATACGATCATTCGTATACCTATGAATTTGATGAAGCCGGAAATCCGGTCGTCTGCAATGATGAAAACAATCACAAGGTCTGGGAACGTCAGTATACAAACGGTGTGATCAGCAAACAACTGGATTACGCCATTAATACCATGATAGGCTATTATGTGTCTTATGATACGGATTATGATGTGGACGGCAAAATGATCAAGCGCGTGAAATACAACAAGGACGGTGCGGTGCTCCATTCGTATGAATATGACAGCTTCGGCAATGTAACGGCAGAATGCAAATACAATAAAGATGATCCGACAATCGTCGAAGAATCGTGGAACTACGAATATGACAGCAACGGCGGCATGATCAAGGCGGATGTAGTTTACGCTGACATGGAAAAGCATATTACCTTTGAAAATGATTACGAAGGCAATATGATCAAGCAGATCGATCCGTATCCGGACGGCAGCGGCGCTGATGAGTATAATTATTCCTATGAATATGAATACGATGAGTTCGGCAATAAGGTGAAGCAAGAATATTATTCTTCCGGAACGCTGAGCACAACAACAACGTATGAATATGCGTATAAGGATTGAATGAATATGAAAAACGGGACAGGAATGCGTGCTTTGCACTCCTGCCCCGTTTCTGTATACGGATATTTTCACATATCAAAATCATCCATGCCTTCCAGACTCTCATTCACGATCACACGGTTGATGCCTTCGATATCCTTGATCGCTTCAACGATTCCGTAAATAGAACGGTCGCAATCCTCAATACTGCCGAGATCCAGATAGACAAAGACACAATCATCATTCAGTGTGATATCAATATATCCCAGATAATCATCTTCTTCAAACTGCGATTCCCATTCTTCGATCGCATCTGTTACTGCCTGAAGCTTGGCTTCATCAGCGCCGCCCTCAAAGTAGATGCTGTAGTCAAAACATTCTCCTTCAATTCCGGCAACATGAACTTCAAAAGGTGTTTCGAGCCGATCAAAATGAAACATACGATCCAAACTGTATTCCATGATATCCTCCTTTGCATAAACCGTAATATATAGATCGGCAGTATTTTCTGCCGATTATCATTTTATCATAATACAAATACAAAGTCAATAGACAAAATATGAACAAGCGGTTATCCGTGCCGCGGACAGTGTCCGCACCGTTTTTGCCCTTATACGGCTTTTCTGTTTCTTTTTTCCGCTTCACCCATTGCAATTCCCCATATTATATGTTATAAGCCGGCAGTGCCGGCAGCCGTTTTCTGCCCATGATGCTCCCTACGGGATTATTTCTGTATTTCCCCATTGCAATTACTGCGATAATATGGTATAATAAGTCAGATAAGGTGGTGATGCAATGGAGAATACAGACAGAATCATCTACGAAAATGTGATCAGTAATCTTTCGGACGGCGTTCTTGTCATTGGATTTGACGGCAAGATCAAAATCTGCAACGATGCTGCCTGCTCTACGCTGATGATCGAAAATGATTCCGTGATCGGACAGAGCCTTGTTTCACTGATGGGCGAATTCGAGGAGAATGATGCGTTTTTTGAGATCCTGCTGGATGCCGTTTATACCAAAAAGAAGGTTTCCAAACTCGTGCCGTTCCTGACAAAGGATACGATGAAGCATCTGATGGTCACGACTTCTTTCCTTTCAAAGGATGAGGAGAAGATCGCTCTGATCGCCGTGATCTCAGACCATACGGAATCAACGAATCTGTTTATCCGCAACAAGCGGCTTGCCAATCAGGTCATCGATCTCATGAACTCTTTTGTTGAGGTCATGGTGACCGCGATCGAAGAAAAAACCCCCTATAACGCAAATCATACAAAGAAAATGGCAGATTATGCGCAGAAGTATCTTGACTGGCTCAAAGAGAACCATTCGCTTGATGCCTGCACATCTGAAAATACAGCGCCGTTTATCATGAGCGTATGGCTGCATGATATCGGCAAGCTGATCGTGCCGCAGGAAGTCATGGATAAGCCCACGCGCCTCGGTACGATGCTGAAGGATATTCAGCACCGGACGGAGATCACCCGTCTGATACTGAAAAATCAAATGCTTTCCGGCGAATTGACACAGGAAGAAACCACAGAAAAACTGCGTGCGCTGGATGATGCAGAGCAGCTGATCCTCTCCGCCAATACTGCCGGATTCCTTGATGAAGAAAAGATCAGTCTGCTCAGGGATGCGGCTGCGATCGAATGCATCGCTTCGGACGGCAGCCGTCTGCCTCTGCTGAATGCCGCTGAACTGGAAGCGATCACAATCGTTCGGGGAACACTGACTGCCGATGAGCGCAGAACGATCGAATCTCATGTCAGCCTGACCGCGAAACTGCTCTCAAAAATGGAATTTCGCGGCGAATATGTGAATGTTCCGCTTTGGGCAGGCGGTCATCATGAACTCATGGACGGCTCCGGATATCCTGCCCATTTGCAGGGACAGGCGATCCCGTGGGAAACCAGACTGCTGACGATCATTGATATTTATGATGCACTGACTGCGGAAGACCGTCCCTATAAGCCGCCGATGCCTCCGGAGAAAGCATTTGCGATCCTGCGCGATATGGCGGCACACGGCAAGATCGACAGTGAAATACTGGAAAGCTTCATTCAGAGTGAGGCATGGAAAATAGATTTTTTTGATACGGAAAGGAAAGATGAACGATGAATATTACACAGGTGAAAGACGGAAAGAATCTGACATTGCAGATCGAGGGCAGAATCGACTCGAAAACTGCACCGGAAATGGAAAGTGTCATTCGGGAAGTGATCGACGGTGTTGAGGAGCTGACCATTGATATGAAAGATACCGTGTATATTTCTTCTGCCGGACTGCGTGTTCTGCTGATCGCACAGAAGCAGATGAACCGGCAGGGTAATATGAAAGTCATTCATGTGAATGAAGACATCATGGAGATTTTTGAAGTAACCGGTTTTGCCGATATCCTGACCATTGCGTAATGCCGAAAGGATCTTAATATGAAAGAATTCGATATTGAAGCACGCAATGAGAATCTCGATGCAGTTCTGCAATTTGTTGATGAACAGCTCGAAGAAGCCGGCTGTTCCATGAAAACGCAGATGCAGATTGATCTTGCTGTTGAGGAAATTTTTGTCAATATCGCAAATTATGCCTACGATCCCGAAATCGGGCCGGCGACCGTTCGTGTTGAGGTCGAGCCGGACGGTTCTGCTGTTTCGATCACATTTATTGATCACGGTGTTCCGTATGATCCGCTGGCAAAGGCTGATCCCGATGTTTCTCTTTCCGCAGAGGATCGAAAGATCGGCGGACTCGGTATTTTTCTTGTCAAGAAAAGCATGGACGATATCAAATATGAATATGTCAACGGCAGTAATATCCTGACAATGAAAAAATCGTTATGAGGTACAAAGATTGAAGAAAATATTTGGCATTACGATCGGCGGCCTGCAAAGTAAGATCCTTCGCCTTGTTCTTATTTTGTTTCTCGTTACGATCGCCTGCGGTTCGGTGATCTCATTCTATCAGACGAAATATTTGACCGGGATCGTGAATGAAGCCACAAATGAACAGCAGACGGCGATCGCAGATGTATCGAAGAAGACCATTCATGAGATCATTGCAGGCTCGATGACAAAGACCAATTCTTTGCAGGCAGAGATCCTCGATGATATGTTCTCGGATATTCAGAGAGATGTCACGACACTGCAATCGCTTGCGGAGAACTTGTTTGAACAGGGTGATGCACTGATACCGGCAGTTATGTCGCCGCCGGATGCAAAAGAAGATGGCGTATTTGCTGCACAGGCACTTTGCGAAAACGGCGTTGATTATGAGAATTCCGAATATCTCGGAACTGCGGCGTATATGAGCGATATGATGATCGCTATGTGCGAAAATTCCTATTATATGAGCAACGCCTATTTCGGACTGGCAGACGGTACGATCCTGTGTGTGGATTCTCATGCGGCAAATAAATATGACGAAAACGGCGAGCTCATTGCTTTTCCGGTTCGGGAAAGACCATGGTATCAGAATGCAGCGGAATCAGGAACGCTGACATTTTCCGGTGTGACTGTGGATACATATACCGGAAAGCGATGTGTGACCTGTTCAGCGCCCGTTTATCTGGAGCAGGAACTCGTCGGCATAGTCGGTATTGACCTGTTTCTGGATTCGATCGAACAATATGTGAATGCATCTTCAAGCGATATCGGCTTTATCTGCATTGTCAATCAGGCAGGGCAGATCGTGTTCGTTCCGGAAAATAATAAAGTGTTTCGTGTGCAGGATTCGGAAGATGCAGAGGATCTCCGCAAATCGGATAATGCTGATCTGGCGGCGCTGATCGGGGATGCGCTTTCTGCTCCGACCGGTCTGAAAACGGTCAATCTGCACGATACTGATTATTATATGGCAGGCTCACCGATGAAAACAGTCGGCTGGTCGCTGATCTCCGTTAAGGAAAAGAGCATTACCGAGGCATCCACACAGCAGATGCTCGCTGAATATGATGCGATCAATGCACGCGCCAATGAAAGCTATCAGTCCGGTTCGGCAAAACAGCGGAATGCGGCGGCACTTGCGATCCTGCTGATCCTGATCGTGGGCGTTGTATCTGCATTGCTGCTTGCCGGAAAGATCGTCAAGCCGATCGAATCCATGACAACGGATATCGAGAACGGCATGAAAACCGGAAAGCTCTTTGAAATGAAAGAACTGTACCGCACACATGATGAAATTCAGGTGCTTGCAGAATCTTTTGATGAATTATCCAAAAAGACAATGCAGTATATTGCGGATATCACTGCGATCACAAAGGAAAAGGAACGCATCGGCACGGAGCTTTCGCTTGCAACGAAGATTCAGGCTTCCATGCTGCCGCATATTTTCCCGCCCTATCCGGACAGACATGAGTTCGATATTTATGCGATGATGGATCCTGCGAGAGAAGTCGGCGGCGATTTCTATGATTTCTTCCTCATTGACGACGATCATCTCTGTCTGGTGATGGCAGATGTATCCGGAAAGGGGATCCCTGCGGCGCTGTTTATGATGATCTCGAAAACGATCCTGCAAAGCTGCGCGATGCTCGGCATTTCAGTTTCAGAAATACTGGAAAAAACCAATGATGCGCTCTGTTCCAATAATCAGGTGGATATGTTCGTGACGGTCTGGCTCGGCATTCTTGAAATTTCGACCGGAACGCTGACTGCTGCAAATGCAGGGCATGAATATCCTGCGCTGAAACGGCATGACGGCAGTTTTGAGATCTATAAGGACAAACACGGTCTGGTGATCGGCGGAATGTCGGGTATTCCATATAAGGAATATACGCTTCAGCTGCATCCGGGCGATCAGCTTTTCCTTTATACAGACGGTGTTCCGGAAGCGTCAGATGCAGATGATCAGATGTTCGGTCTGGACAGAATGCTGGATGCACTGAATCAGGAAGAAACAGATTCTCCGGAAGAAGTTTTGCAGCGCGTGAAAGACGCAGTCGGGGCATTCGTAAAGGATGCGGAGCAGTTTGACGATCTGACGATGCTCTGTCTGACCTATCACGGCACACAGCAGGAGAAGGAAGAAAGCGAAAACGGATAGTATGAAATGCACCCTCTCCGGCAGGATCAAAGCCGCAGAGGGTGCTTATTGTATATCGGGATGCGGAACAGGCCGCGGATAAGAATATACTGTAAAATATGAGAGTGAGGGATAGTATGAAAATACTAAGAAAGGTACTTGCCGTGATGCTGATTCTGGCGGTTTCAGCCGGATTGACAGCCTGTGAAAAGAAGAATGCAGGCGAAAAGCAGGAATCCTCTGCCGCTGAGGAGAGTAATGCGGTCAATAATTATACCAATATCCAGCTGATCTATTTTGCCAAAAACTACTACTATGCGAAAACCGGACAGGATGCGGCATATTCGGAAGTATCGGAATTGGACGATAATATGCTCGAAATTCACCTGTTTAACCGGAAAGCCGATGCGGTCGTGGACTGCGCCCGGTATACGGTCAGACGCGATACAGCTGTCGGTGTCGATCAGGAAGGGGAAGCAGTCGATCTGATCCATTACTGATGCTTGGCTTCAAGAATGACAGTCTGCGTGAACCTGCCGTTTCTGTCTTTTATTTGAGTGTCGAACGAATGACCTCATTGCGCTTGATCATGAAATCAACAATGGAAACGCTGTCGCCGCCGTAGGAGAACAATCCGCCGCCGCCGAATCCGCCGAATCCGCCAAAGCCGCCGAATCCGCCGAATCCACCGAAGCCGCCCCACATTCCGCCGCTTTGACCGGTTTGCAGGCCCTGCGCACTTTTTGCTATGTTCTGTTCAAACTGATCTGCGGTAAAAAGACCGCGGGGATCAGCCTTGACATGACTGCGGATCAGCGAAGCAAATCCGTTCACAGTCTGCTCGGGATCACTGTAAAGATCCACGATCTGCATGACATATTCGTTATACAATTTTTTGTATTCCGAAACAGCCAGCAGTTTGGTAAGCATCGGTCTGCGGTTCGCATCAGCCTGATACATTCCCGTATTGATATCCGAAGTTGCCGATGCACCGTAGTCCATAAAGTTGCCAAGCGACAAATTGTAATCCCAGCCTACATAATAGAGCTTGCCGCCGTTGTATTCCACGTAGTAGTTATGTGCCATCTGACCGTTGTAGCTGTCATAATTGCACATGACCGCATTGACTGCAAAGCCCTTCAGAAAGCTCGGAACATCAATAATATCCTCAATAAATTGATAATTCTGCGGTGTCACGCGGTTGATCGCAGAAACCGCCTCGGAAATATGCGTCAGATTGTCATCCTTGCCGAATTTCACCTCGAAATTATTGAGTGCCATATCGGATGCAAAGGTGCAGTCGTAATTGCTGCCGACATCTGCCGCCTTATAAAGCACAGCTTCATCATCCGTTGCAAGACGCTCGCCCAAAGTCGTTCCGGGCTGTTCCGCGAGGAAATAAAAACTGAACAGCTTTCCGTTGAGATACATATCGGTATATCCGCAGATCGGCGCATAAGCGTCAATTTCATCCATCGCATTATAGCAGAGGATATCACGCATACAAGACGGATCAGAGTACATATTGTTCATACAGAATTCCGTCAGACCGTGATAATTCTGATAGTTTTCATATTTGTCCATTTTAATACGGAAACTGTATTTATCCTTGCCAGCCTGATAGATGAACATATTGGAGCTGTGTCCTTTGGTACGGATGCCGACATTGGAAAATGCCTCACCGTCAATGACTATATCACATGGATAATATTCTTCATCCTGCGAATGCTTGAGAAAATCATTCCAGCGGTCATCCGGCATTGTGATCTCTACTTTATGCACCTGATCCTGCGAGAAGAAATCACTGTAAAGCAGTTCTGCGCGGTCGGTATTGTTGACATTGGTATATGCCGCAGGTGTGTCGGCAGCAAAGGTCTTTTGACCGTTTTGTTCAACAGCGATACCGCCTGCCCACAGTCCGTAAGATTTTCCGTTTTTCAGTTCGGGCGCGGAAATCACGGCATAGCGATATTTTTTCAGCGTGTTTTCTTCAAAAACAGGCGTTTTTCCATTTTCAGTCAAGGTCAGGGGATTGTTTTTTGACCATTGTTTGGTAAAGGAGATCTGCATAGCAGGCTGCACAGTGTCTTTCAGATTCGCACACTGTTCATCTGTTGCGGTTGCCAGAATGGTACAGCCGTCCAGCGAAATTGCTTCTCCTGCTTTCAAGCCGCGGTCGCCGCAGGCACGTATCTTACCGCCGGTCAGAACCATTGCCGTTTCAGACTGCAATGCGTCATTTCCGGCACGAATATCCAATGAACCGCCGGAGATCTCGACTGCACCTTTTGTGGATTTTACACCGTCGCCGGCGCTGTCCACATTGATGCTGCCGTCCTTGATTTTCACGGAAGTTCTGCCGCGGATCGCGTCACTGTTTTCCGTTTTCACTGTCAGCTGACCGCCGTTGATCTTGAGGTCGTTATTGCAGTGAATACCGTAAGCCTCGCCGCCGGAAACAGACAAACTGCCCTCGCCCTTGATCGTCATATCATCTTTTGCTTCCAGAACAGCAAAGCCCGGTTCGACTTCGGCAGCAGGAGCATTTTTACCGTCACTGAGCGAATTTTGCGTGTTTTCCGCGAGATTGACCGACGTATTTTCCGCATTTTCGATCAGAATGCAGGGAGCAGAGGAATTGGTCATTTCCACGCCGTTCAAAAACAGCTTGACCGTTCCTGCATCTGAAACCTCATCCGGCACATTGACAATGACCTGACCGTTCGAGAGTTTGCCGTCCAGATAATACGTACCGGAAGCAGAGATCGTTGCCGTGGAACCATTGACGGAAATATGCGCCCCCTCAAAGGAGATGCTGTTTCCTTTCAGATGCAGATAAGAAGGTTCTTCTTCCTGTGTCAGCAGACTTTGTTTGAGCAGCGTCAGATCCCGTGCATCAAGCTGCCCGTCTTGATTGATATCATAATAAGCTGAATCAATTCGGCTGCCTGACGCAGTTGTCAGCCAGTTCGCCAGCGCAGCAGCATCAGATTTGCTGTATGAGGCTGCCAAAACCGTACTGCCTGTCATGCTGCCTGCTGCGCTCAGCACGGAAACTGCCGACAGTACCCCGACTGTACGGCGGATCGCTTTGGGATATCCTTGTTTCTTCAAAATTCTCACCATTCTTTCTATTTCATTCACTTGTTTTTATTCCCAAAATAGTATTCGTTCAGGCAGCCACCTCATTTCCGATATACCATAAAAAGCCGCACGTCCGAAAACGTGCGGCTTGATTCTGCGCTCTGAAAACAGACAGAGTACCCCTTGAAAAGGGACAGAACGGGCTGCACGGCTCGGATTCTGCAAGTTCCCCAAAATCAAAGGTCTGAAATCTCTGTAACTGCCTATATTGGCATTTTATATAATAATATTATAGCATACCGTTTACAATCTGTCAAGCATTTTCATCTGGCAAAAAGCCGAATTTTGCCGTGTCAGCCTAATATATTTCTTGACAAAACCACAGTTTCCTGCCGAATCGGCTTTGCATTGGTATTCTTCTTTCGTATTCTGTATTTCTTTCCGGAAAGCTATTGAAATTCCGTCCGGAATCGGATATAATGTAAAGTGGGTTTTCATTCGGTAAATGAAAACCGTCACATATTGCATAGAATCGGAGGGATATCAATGAACATCTTCAAAAACATCATTCGCACGGTGGATATTCCGGACTGGGACGAAAAGCTCGCCGGATTCCCGATGTGGTGCTTCGGCGGTACATCATTTTCCATTGACGAGAACGGCACGTCGGATGAGGGTACGATCTATTACTATTACACAGGCAAAACGCGCAGATGTCAGCGGTGACCAAAAGATCTCTGCAGATGATGATCAATTATTATGTTCTGCGCGAACTTTCCGGTATCCCGACCACATGGCAGCAGCTCATGGGGTAATCATATCACATTATCACAACAAGGAGAAAATGCATGAACCCGATTCAAAAGACCTTTGCGATCACCATAGCCTCATCCGTCCTGATATGCGGTGCAGTACCGTTCTTCGTACCGGCACTGCTGCATCCGGCTTTCACCGCAAGCGCCGCGATCAGCGGAAAATGCGGTGAAAACCTGACATGGATGTTCGATACGAAAGATAAAACGCTGACGATTTCCGGTACAGGCAGCATGACCGACTACACCGCTGATACATCACCTTTTTATACGTTCGACACGGAGATCAAAACAGTCATCATCGAGGAAGGTGTCACAAGCATCGGGAATTACGCATTTTCAGAATGTAAAGGCATGATCTCTGTTTCGATTCCGGATACTGTAATAAGCATTGGGAACTATGCGTTTTCATCCTGCACCGGCTTGACAGCAGTTACACTGCCGGACAGTATCACTTATGTCGGCAGCGGGGCATTTACCAACTGCTCCGGTCTGACAGCGGTCATACTTTCCCAAGGCATGACAGAGATCAGTGCGGCTGTATTCGGCTGCTGCGAAAGTCTTTCGTCCGTCACGATTCCGGACGGTATCACGCGCATCGGTGACAGAGCATTTTTCGATTCCGGTCTGACAGCGCTTGTGATTCCCGACAGCGTAAAAAGCATCGGTGAATGCACATTTGCAAGCTGTATGAATCTGTCAGAGGTCACGATTCCGGACAGTGTCACGGCGATAGAACGTCTTGCATTTTCCGATTGTACCGGTCTGACCGCTTTCATCATTCCGGCGCATTTGAAAAGCATCAGCGAATATATGTTTTCCGGATGTTCATGCCTGCGTTCGGTCACAATACCGGAAAGTGTGACCGATATCGGCAGCGGTGCATTTTCTTACTGTACCGAACTTTCCGCACTCACGATTCCTGCCGGTGCTGCGTGCATTGGTGAAGATGCATTTTCCGGATGCACAAAGCTGACACTCTCCGGATATGCAGATTCCTGTGCAGAAATGTATGCCGCAGAGCAGAAGATACCGTTTGAAGTGCTCACGGGGCTGAAAGGCGATATCAATTTTGACGGCAAGGTCGATATTGCGGATGCACAGTTTGCACTGAATTCCTATGTCAGGGTGCTTTCCGGATTCGATATTGGTTTGACAAAGCCGCAGGCACAAGCCGCAGATGTCAACGGTGACAGTACGTTGTCCGTTGAGGATGTGCAGATGATCCTGAATTACTATGTCCTGAATACCATTGCAGAGATACCGACTGCATGGCAAGAACTCCTCAAAATGTAATATTTCCCGGCTTCATCAACTGAATATAACAAAAGCTGACATCTCCGTTTTCGGGGATGTCAGCTCAGTATGTCGAAAAACTATGTGTACGTAAAAATATAAGTTTCGGTCAAGCCTTTTCAGAAGCTTGCGGTTTCCAAAGAAAACCATTGCGCAGAAACATGAAACACCTCTGAGCAGGACTTTATCGGCAGGCTGAAATCTCTCCTGCGTATCAGCACAGGAGAGATTTCATATTTTTAGAAAATATCACGCCATAGGATACTGCTTTTCAGTTCTACGGTATAGATACCGTCCTTTGCCGTGATGCGCAGACGGAGTTTATGCAGCGATGCGATCTGCTGCACGATGCTGAGTCCCAGACCGCTGCCCGAATGACTGCCGCGTGCCGAATCGCCGCGCCGGAACGGTTCGCAGATCGTTTTCACATCCAGCTCGCCGGTATAGGGATTGCTGATGCGCAGGGTGTGTTTCTCCGCATCGACGGTGATACTGCTGCCCTCTGCCGTATGCCGCACGGCATTTGACACCAGATTGTCTGCAAGCTGTGTCAGCATCTTGGTATTGCCGCTGATTGTCATGCTGCCGGATTCTTTGAGTGTCAGACCGCGCTGTTCCATGAGCGATGCATTGCGCTGAAATGCCTGATGCAGCAGCGCCGTCAGATCAACCTGATCTTTCATCTCCGGCTTTTTCTGCGATGAAAGCTGTGAAAGTTCCAGCGTAGCGGCGATCATCTCATCTATATGCATGACATTCTCCATAATGCAGTCAGCATAATCATCTGCTTTTTCCGGATAAGTGTGATTCCGGAGATTTTCCGCATTGCCGTAAATGACCGTCAGCGGCGTTTTCAGATCATGTGCAAGCGCACCGGTCAGATTTTTACGGTAGGCTTTTATATCATACTTTTTGCTGTGGATCAGATAGGCGATCACAGCCCAGAGCGATCCAATCACCAGAACTGCGGGCAATATATAACATACTGCAATCAGCGGCAGAAATTGGACATACTGGTATTGATATGACTTTACAGGATCTTGATATGCAAAAGAAAAGAGTTTCCATGTTTTCCGTTGAAAATGGATATCATAATAATGTTCTGCAAAATTATTTCTGCTGAACCAGCTGAAATCGGTACTTCCGTTGATGCGTTTATTTGCATCGAAATTGGCCCACATATTGTAAACATACTTGTCCCAAAGAGCCATCGGCAGATATTCCAATTCATTCTTTAACATTGCTTCCCTATCTGCGATCTCCTTCCTTGAATGATCTTCAAGTTTATAACGGGAAAATGCATCTTGATATTGTTTATACTGTTTCGGAATATCCTGCACGAGCTGATCCATAGCTAATGCGGTCTGCCTGAAAAACGCTGTACTGGAAATATATACATTTTTCAGATATGCTTCGCCGTCTTCCGGTTCATCTTCATTTTCATCCCATGCGTACCCATGAAAAGCGCAAAGATATTCCTTTGTGTACCGACTGCAAATTTTCGTCCAGCCATCTGTATTTTCCGGTGAAAGATCGATCCACTCGCCCGGATATTTCTCGCCTTCTTTCTTCTCCTTCATATCTGAAAGCGGAATGGATTTTTCCATATATACTTCGCCCGGAATGAATTGATCATCCTTGACATAGATGCTGTATATGATCGGTTCTGAATCATAATAGTAAAAATTTTCGGAAGCAGCCAAACGGTTCAGGATGTCTGCGTCATTTGTACGGTATAGATGACTTTCGCCGTTCTGCCGGACAAACGCTATTGCCATCGGGCGGCTGGCATAGAATTCGCCGGTCTCCGGCTGATACAGCAAAAGAGCAGATTCTCTGCAATTTGTGGATTTGCAATACGAAGAAAGACAATCTGAGATCGAAAGATCTTTATTAGGATACTTTGTCAGGCTGCTTTCCAGATTTGTTATTTCTGATTCAATATAAGCATCAGACGGACGATTATCTCTCGTTTGTTTCCATTGGTCATAGCTTATCCAAGCGACGGCCAAAACACCGACAATCAGCGTGATCAATAATCTGCGCCAGAAATAATGGAGAAATCCTTTTTTTCCTTGTACTTTCTTTTTCATTCTGATAACCTCCCTTAGCGGTCTTTGAGCTGATACCCCTTGGAGATGACTGTCCGGATCTGTTTGCCGGCGCTGCCGAGTGCCTTGCGGAGCTTTTTGATGTGCGTATCCACAACGCGGTCGCTGCCGAAGAAATCGCTGCCCCATATCCGGTCAAGAAGCTGATCGCGTGAGATCACCCAATTCGGATGTTCCATGAAATATTGCAGCAGCGCAAATTCTTTCGCAGGCAGCGTGACCGGCTGACCGGCGGCTGTCACGGCAAGCGTCAGCGGATTGAGCGTGATACTTCCGCAGACAAGCTCTGTTCGCAGAACCGTTCCCTTTGCACGTTTGAGCAGCGCCGTGATCTTTGCATAGAGCGCCGCAAGCGAAAACGGTTTGATGATATAATCATCACATCCGAGCGTATAGCCGTACAGCACATCCTCCTCACGGGCGCGCGCCGTGAGAAACAGCAGCGGTACATCGGATACGGCACGGATACTGCGGCAGATCGAAAATCCGTCCAGATCGGGCAGCATGACATCCAGCATGATCAGATCATATTCGCCGCTGTGCGCAGCCTCCAGTCCGTCCGTGCCGTTCTGCACGGTGTCCAGCATGAGAATATTGTCTGTCTGTGCAGAAAAGTAGTCCTCGATCATCTGGCAGATCTGTATATTGTCCTCAACCAACAGAATGCGGTATGTCATTTTCTCACCTCCCTGTAAGTATAGTGTATCAGAATGATGTGTCCTCTGTATGTACTGTATGTGAATTCAGGATTCTGTGACCGAATATCAGTATATCATATTTATGATAGAAATGCAAGATTGTCCGCAGACGGTTTGACTGTGCAGCCTCAGCTTGTCGATATTAACGATCCACCGGATCGTTTTATCAGATTCACCCCTGCGGAGCTCCTAAAGTATAGAGAATTTCGTACTCTGTGCACAGGTTTGCTTTCAAACCGTTGACGGCACAAAGGCTCTGCCTTGGGGAAACGCGAGCTTTTGAAAAAGTTCGATCAAAACTTTTATGATTGCTCGCCATAAGTTTCCCGACAAGTTAAGGCAGGCTGTTGCGGAAACAGCCTGCCTTTCTTTTGAGATATTTATCTTTTATGCGACAACAAACTGACTGTTGTAAAGCTCTGCATAGAAACCATTCTTCCGCAAAAGCTCCTGATGACTGCCTTGCTCAATGATGTCGCCGTCTTTCATGACCAGAATAATATCTGCATTTTTGATCGTTGAAAGACGATGCGCGATCACGAACGAAGTTCTGTCCTTCGTCAGATTGTCCATTGCCGCCTGAATCACCAGTTCGGTGCGCGTATCCACCGAGGAAGTCGCTTCGTCCAGAATCAGCAGCGGTGCATCTTTGATGATCGCACGCGCGATCGTAAACTGCTGCTTCTGTCCTTCTGAAAGATTCAGGTTATCGTTCAGTACCGTATCATATCCGTTCGGCAGCGTTTCAATGAAATGCCGCAGTCCGACTGCTTCACACGCTTTGTCCAGCACTTCGTCCTTCACATTTTCCTGATTATACACAAGATTTTCCCGAATTGTGCCGCTGAACAGCCATGTATCCTGCAAGATCATATCAAAGAGGTCATGCACATTTTCGCGCTTCATTTCCTTTGTAGAAATACCGTCGATCAGAATGTCGCCGCTTTCAATGTCATAGAAACGCATCAGCAGATTGACCATTGTGGTTTTGCCTGCACCTGTCGGGCCGACGATCGCAACCTTTTGTCCTGCCTTCAGCTTTGCAGAGAAATTGTGAATGATGGTCTTTTCCGGCAGATAGCCGAATTTCACGCTGCGGAATTCCACTTCGCCTCTGACATTCTGCAATACTTTGGTTTTCTCGCTTTCGTCAGGCATTTCTTCCGCTTCGAGCATCTCAAAGACACGCTTTGATGCGGCAGAAGCCTGCTGGATCTGCGTCATGGACTGCGCAAACGTGGTCAGCGGCTGCGAGAACTGCTTTGCGTAAATGACAAATGCAGTGATCGTACCGAGTGTCACAGCATCGTTGCCGTTGACGATGAACGCCACGCCGACAATGAAGATCAGTGCATAAGCAAGGTTTCCGACAAATGTCATGATCGGATGCATCATGCCGGAAAGGAACTGCGATTTCCAGTTGCTGTCATAAAGCGCATGGTTGATGTCATTGAATTTGCCGGTTTCAGTGTTCTTTGCGCCAAATGCACGCACAATGTTGTGATTCGTATAGATTTCTTCGATATGACCGTTCATTCTGCCGAGGTCTGCCTGTTTGCGGTTAAAGTATTTCTGCGACCTTTTCAGTATCATTGCCATGAAAACGAAGCCCAGCATGGACGATACAATCGTTACCAAAGACAGGATCCAGTTCGTCTGGAACATTTTGAATATGACACCGACAAACAGCGCCAAAGAACTGATCAGGTTTGCACTGCTGGAAGAAAGCGTCTGGCTGATGGTATCCACATCGTTGGTGATACGGGAGAGGATATCACCTTTTGTTGTGTTGTCGAAATAACGCAGCGGCAGACGGTTGATTTTCTTGTCAATGTCTGTACGCAGACGTTTTGAGGTGTACTGTGTGACGGTTGCCGTGATGAACTGCTGACCGTAGCTCAGCAGTGCGCCCGCCGCATAAATGATGATAAGCGTGATGCAGATCTCTTTGATGCCGTCCATATCGACACCCGTCATAATGCCCTCAACGATCTTGTTCATCAGGTCACTGATTTTTTCCGGTCCGATGATCGTTGCGATCGAACCGCCCACTGCAAACAGCAATGCGACAAAGATCGCCGGCAGATATCGCTTGCAGTATACAACAATTTTCCGGATCGCACCGAAATCGGCTTTTTCATTTTCACCGGCAGTGTGCATCATTCCACCCATGTGCGGCATATCAGTGCATCTCCTTTCCGTTCAGTTCTTCCTCGGAAAGCTGTGAAAGCGCGATTTCCTTATAGACAGAACAATTTTTCAGCAAATCTTCATGTGTTCCCAGTCCTGCGATCTCACCGTCATGCAGAACCAGTATCTTATCCGCATTCTTGATCGTGCCGATACGCTGTGCGACGATCAGAATGGTCGTGTCGTCCAGATGTGCTTTCAGTTCCTTTCGCACCAGCATATCCGTTTTGTAGTCAAGTGCCGAGAATGTATCATCGAAAATCATGATCTCGCTGTCCTTGAATACGGCTCTTGCAATAGAAAGACGCTGTTTCTGGCCGCCGGAAAAGTTCGTGCCGCCCTGCGCTACACTTGCATGAATGCCGTTTTCGAGTGTATTCACAAAGTCGGACTGTGAAACTTGCAGCGCACGCTGAATGCGCGGATCATCGTCTGCGATTGTTTCCTTGCAGCCATAAGTAATGTTCGACTGTACATCGCCCATGAACAGCGTTGCTTTCTGCGGTGCAATGGAGATCATGCTTTCAAGCTGTTCTTCGGGATATTCCTTGATATTCACACCGTTCAGCAGAATTTCGCCCTCTGTGACATCATAGAAACGCGGGATCAGGTTGATGAGCGTTGTTTTGCCCGTTCCCGTTGCGCCGATAATGGCAAATGTTTCGCCCTGCTCAATGGAGAAATTCAGGTTTTTCAGGCAGGGCTTGCCGCTGTCCTGATAGGAAAATGATACATTCCTGAATTCGATCCTGCCTTTGCCCTGCGGCGTGACAGGCTTATCAGAATAGTGAATGCTTGGCTGTGTATGCAGCACCTCATTGATACGCTTCGCGGATACCATTGTACGCGGCAGCATGATGAAAATGACAACCAGCATCATGAAAGCCATGACAACCTGCAGCGCATACTGCGTAAATGCGGTCATATTGCCGATGATAGATGCACGCTCCGTCACCGCTGCTTCATTCATCAGATAAGCACCGATCCAGTAGATCGCAAGTGTCAGACCACTCATACAAATCGTCATAATCGGCATCATCAAGCCCATAGTACGGCTTGTAAACAGATGATTATGGGTAATGCCTTCGTTGACGGCTTCAAATTTCTTCTGCTGATAGCTTTCAGCATTGAACGCACGCACAACGCGGACACCGGAAAGATTTTCTCTTGCCGCATCGTTCAGATTATCTGTCAGCTTCTGGATCTGTCTGAATTTCGGGAATACCACGGAAATAATAGCGACGATCGTCACAAGAATAATTCCGACACAGATCATGACGGCAGATGTCCATTCGATACTTGTTGTGGAGATCTTGCAGATCGCCCAGATCGCGGTGATCGGCGCTTTGATCATGATCTGCAAACCCATTGCGATCAGCGTCTGCATCTGCACGACGTCATTGGTGGTACGGGTGATCAGACTTGGTGTAGAAAACTGATTGATCTCACTGTTGCCGAAGTGCATGATGCGGTCAAACAGTTTTTCGCGCAGCGTTCTGGCAAAGCCTGCCGCGACCTGTGAGGCAAAAAAGCCGCAGACCATAGAAGCTGCCATACTGCCAAAGGCACAAAGCAGCATCATGCCGCCGTTTTTCCAGACTTCTTCCATCTGGATGCTGCCTGCGGAAACAGAAGCAGTCAGTTTTTGCGTATAGTCGGGCATGGTCAGATCCAGAAAGACCTGCACAACAACCAGCAGTACGCTGATAAAGACATACAGCCAGTCTTTCTTTTTGAAGTTGGCAAAAATCATTGTTGAAAAGGACTCCTTTCATGAAGCACAGCATCTAATAGGGTTAGCAATTTGCTGTAAAAAATTATGCAAACCAATCCGTGATACAGTCTGCATCCACAATATCATGAATTTCTTCAGAAATACGGATAAATTCCTCAAACCGTTCCTCTCCGATGCACTCCGCAACGTGCATAATGTAGCGGATGAGCTGTTCTTTTTTCTGCCGGATGATCTCTTTTCCGTGCGGAGAAAGCGTCACCATTGTTTTGCGGGCATCGTTTGGATCAGGGCTTTTGACGATCAGGTCTTTCTCCTGCATATTGCGCAGCAGGACTGCGACACGCGCGGTACTGACTTTCATATGCTCACTGATCTCACCGGCACTGACGGCTCTGTCTGTCTCCTCAAGATAACGCAGAACGCATCCGATGCCGTGGGTACTGTCATCCATCTGCTGAACAAGACGGCGCGGGCGCGTACTGACGAATCGCTGAATGAGCGTGACGGCCTGTTCTCTGGTCATAGGTTCACCTCCTGTTTTACTAACCGTGTTAGATTATAGCACAAAGAATAAAAAAAGTCAAACGAAAACAATGACTCAGCGATGCGATTCAGACGTAATTACAATAGATTTCGAGATTTAGTATGTATTCTTAGGAAAAATGATGCTGAACAGAATCCTTCACACAAATGTGCCGTCATCCGCCGAATATCATTCAGCGAAAAAAGCGGCAGACTCAGAAAGACTGCCGCTGTATATATTCATTATCAACATACTGATTCCGGTGCGCGTCTCAGCGGAATCTGTTTTTTCAAATATCTCAATCGTCCGATGAACTTGGAAGCACGATCGAATCACGCCGGATAAAAATATATGCGCCGCCGGCGATCATTGCCAGACCGACTGCTCCCAGTCCGCCCCAGACAGCGATATCGGAATTTCCTGCCGGACTGATTCCGTTTTCCGTCAGCTTG
>JAZQOZ010000165.1:0-22194 GCA_045628085.1 Oscillospiraceae bacterium
AGAAAGACAAAATATTGAAAATAGGTATTGACAAATCAGACGCAATATGATAGAATAAGAATACGGACAGAGGCGCGGGCTTGATGAGTCCTGCCGGATGAGGGTACCGAACCCGCGATCAGACGATCAGATTCCGACGGAAAAGGCAAGACCGCCGAAGCAGTTTCGATTCGGTATCGGAATTGCTGGGCGCGTATCGAACAGGTGCGTGACTGTCACACGGCATTCAGGGTGAATGCTTTGTGGAGTGCTGACCGGTTTTTTGCTTTTCGCTGATGCGTCATAAATTGGCGGCAATGGTGAAAGCAGATCCGTTCAACTGCTCAATGTCCGCCAGATGTGGCGGATTTTTTTCTGCCTTAGGGTATTCTGTGCGTTTTATGTACAGAATGAAATTATGAATGGAGGACTTTATTATGAAAGAATTTCGTGTCGGCATTATCGGTGCAACGGGTATGGTCGGTCAGCGTTTTGCGCTGCTCCTTGCTGATCATCCGTGGTTCAAGGTGACTGTAATGGCAGCATCTTCCCGTTCCGCAGGCAAAACCTACCGTGAAGCGGTCGGCGCAAGATGGGCATTCAAAGATCAGCCCATGCCGGAAAAGTTTGCGGATCTCGTCATCTATGATGCCGGTGAGGATATTGAAAAAATCGCATCTCAGGTCGATTTCTGCTTCTGTGCAGTCGATATGAAGAAGGATGCGCTCCGCGCACTGGAGGAGGCTTATGCAAAAGCAGAATGCCCGATCGTTTCCAATAACTCCGCACACCGCTTTACGCCGGATGTTCCGATGATCATTCCGGAGCTGAATCCGGAGCATCTGGAGATCATCGAATCCCAGAAGAAGCGCCTCGGTACAAAGCGCGGCTTTATCGCTGTAAAATCCAACTGCTCGATCCAGAGCTATGTTCCGGCGCTGCATCCGCTGCGCAAATTCGGCATCAAGCAGGTTCTTGCCTGCACCTACCAGGCAATTTCCGGTGCCGGAAAGACCTTTGAGCGCTGGCCGGAAATGATCGACAATCTGATCCCGTATATCGGCGGTGAGGAGGAAAAATCAGAGCAGGAGCCGCTGAAGATCTGGGGTACGATCGAAAACGGCGAGATCGTAAAGGCACAGAGCCCGCTGATCACAACGCAGTGCCTGCGTGTTCCGGTTTCGGACGGTCATACTGCTGCTGTGTTCGTAAAATTTGAGAATAAGCCGTCTGAGGACGAGATCAAGGCTGCATGGGCTGAATACAAAGGCATTCCGCAGGATCTTGAGCTGCCGCACGCTCCGAAGCAGTTCCTCAATTATTTCGAGGAGCCGGATCGTCCGCAGGCAAAGATCGACAGAAATATGGAAGGCGGTATGGCGATCTCGATCGGCAGACTGCGTGAAGATACGCTGTTTGACTACAAATTTGTCTGCCTCTCTCATAATACGCTGCGCGGTGCAGCAGGCGGTGCTGTCGAGCTGGCAGAACTGCTCGCAGCAAAGGGCTATTTTGACTGATTCGGCATTTAATCCGGATAAGGGGGTGTGCGGATGCGGCACGTATTTGTTTGCCCGATGAACGATACGATCGAAATTGCGGCAATCGAGGTTTACAGCGATCTCAATGTCTACGGCGGTATCTCCTTTGATACCTATACGCCGCAGGAGCCGCCCGTTTATCCGTATGTTCCGGCATATTTTCAATCCTATAATCATCAGCGCGGTCCGCTGCGGACGTTTTTGCGGGATCATACCTACGGACTGAAACCGCGGAATTATCTGCTTGCCCTGCATGATGATGCGACCGATCTGGAAGCGCACGCGCTCAGTGAACTGCTGATCGCCTGCGGTGCAAAGGAAACGCTCATGGAGTATCGGGCATTTCTGCTTTCGTCTGATGAGCGCTATATAGCCGTGACCGGTTCAAAACGGTCTGTTTCCGTGACAATGGTGATGAACGATAAGGATGAAACGGAGCGTATTTTCGTCCCGATTCAGGATGCCGGATTTGATTCCGTTATGGATGCGATCCGGACACTTGATCCCGACGAAACACTGCCGGTCTACCGGTTCGGTGTCGGTGAACTGATCAGTACGGTCGGAAAACCCGTTCATGCCGGAGAGATCGTCCGAAACTTTGTCAAAATGCTTTGATGGAAAATATACTATAGACAGGAAGTGTAGGGAATGAGCCTGTATGAAAGCCTGCTGCGCGTGAATGCTGACGGCACAATGGAGCAGATCACGCTTTCAGGCGGCAGCGTAACGCAGGATATGCTTGCCGGTCTGCTGCATACAGATGTCACAGAACGTCTGCGCGTATCGCGGTATCCGGAGCAGATCGCAGCAGGGGACAGCGTTCTTTGCTTCTATCTGGATGCACGCGGCGGCGACCGTTCACTGCCTGCCAATACCCTCGGTACCTGTCTGTATCATACCGGATGTCCGATCTGCGGCGATTTGATTTTTGTGCTGTGTGCGCAGGATCATCATTCTGACGCAGTATCCGGTTTTGATCCTGAGCAGTATGCGCAGCTCCTTGCATGGCTGCATACGGAGTTTTCCGCATTTCTGCATGATGAAATTGAATTCAGAAAGGATGATATAGAATGAAGCCTGTCATTTTTACCGGTGCAGCAGTTGCACTTGTGACACCGTTCAATGCAGACGGTTCTGTAAATTATGAGGAGTTTGCCCGTCTGATCGACTTTCAGATCGAAAACGGTACAGATGCACTCGTCATTGCCGGTACGACCGGTGAAAGCTCCACGCTTTCCGAGCCGGAGCATATTGATGTGATCAAGTTTGCTGTCACACATACGAATCATCGTGTTCCGGTCATTGCCGGCACAGGAAGCAATTCCACTGAAACTGCGGTCATGCTTTCCAAGCAGGCAGAAGCAGCCGGTGCGGATGCACTTTTGCTCGTCACACCGTATTACAATAAGACCACACAGCGCGGTCTGTATGTTCACTATAAGACGATCGCGGAGAACGTCGGTCTGCCGATCATTCTCTATAATGTTCCGTCCCGTACCGGATTGAGCATTGATGTCGAAACTGCCGCAAAGCTTGCTGAGATCGACAACATCGTTGCGATGAAGGATGCGGTCGGCAGCATTACCTATACTGCAAATCTGATCGAGCGCTGCGGTGACAGCCTGACTGTTTACAGCGGCAATGACGATCAGGTCGTTCCGATGATGAGCCTCGGTGCAAAGGGTGTTATTTCGGTTCTCTCGAATGTTGCACCGAAGGATACACATGATATGGCTGCTGCTGCACTTGCCGGTGACTATCAGAAGGCTGCTGCACTCCAGCTTCAGTATCTCAGACTGATCCATGCACTTTTCATCGAAACAAATCCGATTCCGGTCAAGGAAGCGGTCAATCAGATGGGCTTTGCAGCAGGAGACTGCCGTCTGCCGCTTTATGAAATGGCGGATGAAACAAAGGCAGTTCTCATTTCCGAAATGAAGAAGCAGAATTTGATTTGAGCAATGACAGCAATGCCGTTTGAAGTATGATTTCAGGCGGCATTGCGGCATATTACATGAAAGGAATGAAAAAAATGATTCAAATTGCAGTCAGCGGCGTGTCCGGCCACATGGGCAGAACGCTGGTCAGCAGCATTGCGGATCGTTCCGATTGTGCGATCTGCTGCGGTATTGATATCCGTACAGATGCAGGATATATCTTTCCGGTGTTTGACAGTCCGTCCAAGATGATCGAAAAGCCGGATGTCATTATTGACTACAGTCATCCGAACAGCCTGAACGGTCTGCTCGAATATGCACAGGCGACCGGTACACCGGTTGTTCTTGCGACAACCGGATATTCGGAAGAACAGCTTGCACAGATCAGGGCGGCAGCAGCAAATGTTGCGCTGTTTTCATCATTCAATATGTCGATCGGCATTCAGCTTTTGATCGCGCTCTCCAAGAAGGCAGCCGCTGTTCTGGGCAATCAGTTTGATGTGGAGATCATTGAAAAGCATCATAATCAGAAGATTGATGCGCCGTCCGGTACGGCACTGATGCTTGCAAATTCGCTCTGTGAGGAATATGATCCGCCGAAGCATCTCGTCTATGACCGCCACAGCGTCCGGAAAAAGCGTGAGATCTCCGAGATCGGTATGCACTCGATCCGCGGCGGCACGATCGTAGGTGAGCATGAGGTATTGTTTGCAGGTCAGGATGAATGTATTTCGCTGAAGCATTCGGCATCATCCAAGCGTGTTTTTGCAGAAGGCTCTGTCAATGCGGCGCTGTTCCTTGTCGGAAAGCAGCCGAAACTCTATGATATGACGGATCTGCTGAATGAAGCATAATATAAAAAACTCCGTATACGGCAAGCGCTGTATACGGAGTTTTTTATTATTGATGTGATGAAGACGGCGGAGCAGGTGTCTGCCGCTGGATCGCTTCACGTTCGACCTTTCTGGTGAGGAACTGATCGGTTTTGATACCAAGTTTGAGACTGCCAGGATTGACATAATCAGCAGCCGCGTGCTGTTTCACAACTGTACGAAGCTGTGAGAGCAGTGAGAGCAAAGTGATGCCGCCGGCAATCAGACCGATGATGATCGGAACAAGATACTGTTGCATATAGATACCCCTTTCATTTCAGCAGCATGCTGATGATATAGCTGATGCCTGTGACACCAACGGTCACGGCTGCAAAAATGGCAGCGGCTTTGCCCTTATCAGAAGGCAGATTGCCGACGAATTTTCCGCTTTGACCATTCATGCCAAAGGTGTATTTCTGACCGTTCCATGAAGTGTTGAGCAGCCAGACCGGATACAGTGCATACTTTGTTTCGCCGTTCCGGAGCTGAATGCTGTCATGATCGACATCAACGGTATCATATCCCTGAACTGTTTTGCGGAATTCATCCAGCGTGCTTTGACGGATACGCTTGTTTGCGCGGTCAATACTTGCATTCGCATCGACATCGTAGCGGTCGGCAAGATATCCGGAAAGGAATGCGGTCTGGAACGGAACAGCCTGCTTGAAATCATACGGTTCAAGCGACTCCATCAGGGTGTCATCCATTTTTTCAGAACCGTCAACCGGAACATTGGAAAAAGAAATGCTGCCCTGCCGGCGTACTGCATAGAAATTGGTTTCCGTATAGCGGAAATTGGAATCGCTCCATCTTTTGATCTTTTTCGCGCGGTAGCGGATATCTGCATCTACATCTGCATCAAACAGCCAGACAGGGACATATACGCCCTTGATCTCATCAATGTGATTCTGGCTTTTGAATACTTTCGGCAGAAGGAACTTGCCGTCCATGTGCTTGAGCAGAGCCGCCTTTGCAGCTTCCTTATCGAGCTTGAACGGAATGACAAGATCAGGCTTGAGATCGCCGCTGAACTGTCCTGTCATGATGACCGGATTTTCGCAGTAAGGACATTTTGATGCGCCGGTGGTAGCGTCTGCGATGACTTCACCGCCGCAGGATTGGCAGGAATAGACGCGCAGATTGTCGGTTTCACCCTGTCCCCATTCTTCGCCGGCCTCGGATTCCCAGTTCATCTGTGATTCCGGCATATCAGCATTCAGCTGTTCGTCAAAGGCTTTCAAAGATTCAAGGGTGAATTCCGAAAGGCAGTAGGGGCATTTCATCTGTTGAGAGCTGCTGTCGAACTCCAGCTGTCCGCCGCAGCTCGGACATTTATATTCCATCAGATCGGCCATTGGTATCATTCCTCTCTATGCTGCAACAGCCGGGCAGGCGTGATTTCCTTCCCGGCTGTTCTCTGGTCATAATTACTGTTTATCGTTATCATCGAAGAGATCGCCGCATTCCGGACAGAATTTCGGCGGCTTTGTCGGATCTTCAGGCTGCCAGCCGCACTTGTCGCACTTATAAAGCGGTGCGCCTTCCGGCTTTTTGCAGCCGCAGTTCTGGCAGAATTTACCCTGATTGACTGTTCCGCAGGAGCAGGTCCAGCCCGCAGCCGGAGCCGGCTGAGCAGAACCGCAGTTTGTGCAGAATTTACCGGTATTCGCAGTACCGCAGGAGCAGGTCCACGAATTTGCAGCGGGAGCTGCCGCCGGAGCAGGAGCCGTAGCTGCTGCTGCCTGAGCCGCCTGCTGCTGCTGTCCCATAGCAAAGAGCTGAGAAGCATTGATACCGCCTGCGTTCTGTGCCATGCCCATGCCCATGAATGCGTTGACTGCGCCGCTTGTATTCTTTGCAGCATCCTGCATTGCCTGTGCCTGTGCCTGTGCAAGTGCAGCACCTGCCATATTCGGATCACGGTATGCACCGGTCTGCTGCATTTTCTTGATCATTTCTGCATCTTCCGGCGGGATGGTGACAGAGTTGATCGTGATCTTGCTCAGCGTGATACCGCGGTTTTCAGTCCATTCTGCACGCAGCGGTTCAAGCATTGCATCACGCAGTTCATTGGTATGTCCGGGGAGTGCGCTGTAGCGGATGCCCTGCTCAGAGAGTGTTGCGAATGCCGGCTGCAAAGCCATCAGGAATTCGCTTCTCATCATGGTTTCGAGGTTGTTGTCAGCAAAACGGAAAGCGTTTGCTACGTTGCCTGCAACCTTTGTATAGAACAGGATCGGATCGGAGATGCTGAACTGGTACATACCGTTGCAGCGAACGGAAACATCAATATCCAGACCGATGTTCTTATCAACGATGCGGAACGGTATGGGATTCTGTGTACCGAATTTGCAGCCCATGATCTCTTTCGTATTGAAATAGTAAACGCGCTGATCCTTGCCGGTGTCGCCGCCGTAGGAAACACGTCTGCCGAATGTTTTGAAGCTCTCAAGGATGCCCTTGCCGAATTTACCGGAGAAAACGCTCGGCTCTGTGCCGATATCGTATGTGTATTCGCCCGGCTCTGCGCAGAATTCCATGATTCTGCCCTGCTCGACGACCATCATGCACTGACCGTCAGCAACTGCGATCACACTGCCGTTGGTGATGATATTGTCATCGCCTTTGTTGTTGCCCTTGGTACGCTTGTGACCTTTTGCCATCAGAACATCAGGCGGAAGAGATTCACAATAGAAATACTCAAGCCACTGATCTTTCAGTGTGCTGCTTGCTGACTGAATGACTGCTGAAATCAATCCCATAGTAATGAACTCCTTTCGGTTCTGCGGATCATTCCGCATCGGCATTGCATATAAATAAGAAAGTGTATACAGTATACAGGCGGCAGAAACCGGTTCTGTTGCTGCATACCTTTCATATTATACCATATTTTGAGATGAATTGCAATGAGAAATGAGCAATATATACAATCACAATCTCTACAATTTTTTATCAACAAATTTGTGTATCCTGCACGAGTGCAATCGAAAGTAAAAAAACCGCTGGTATATGAACCAACGGCTGATATGTTTATGACATTGTCCGATATTTGAAAAATAGCAGTATGTTACGAACTTGATGTCAAAACAGATGTTGTTGATTCCGTTTTGATTATAATACAATAGAAAGATTTTGTCAATCTATGACGAATGATTTTTACATATAATACTAATCGCATAAACGGATATGCAATTTAATGTGCATTATGCTATAAGTCGGCAGTGCCGACAGCCGTTTTTTACCCCATACAGTTTTCGTGTTTTATTTTTTCATTTTCACCCATTGTATTTTCTGAGATAATATGCTATAATGTATAATAGAATGTTATGCGATCGAGGGGATATTATGAAGCAGATCAATCAGGAAAATAATGATTATATTTACGGCAGAAATGCTGTTGCAGAAGCGCTGAAAGCGGAAAAACCGATCAATCAGATTTTTGTGACTTCCACGAATGACAGTCTGGGCGCGATCTGCCGTATGGCAAAGGCGCAGGGGATTCCTGTGAAAGTGACAGATGCGCGGAAACTGGATACGATGTCCGGCGGCGGAAATCATCAGGGAGTCTGTGCAGAGGGCGCTTGCGCACAGTATGTATCAGTTGCCGATATTCTTGCTGTCAGCGAAAAAAAAGGCACAAAACCGTTTCTTATCCTATGTGACGGCATTGAAGATCCGCATAATCTCGGTGCGATCATCAGAACTGCCGAGGCATCCGGTGCAGACGGCATCATTCTGCCGAAACGCAGAAGTGCGTCATTGACGCAGACTGTATTCAAAACTTCTGCCGGTGCAGCAAACTGGCTGCCTGTTGCGAGAGTCAGTAACCTTGCGACAGAGATGATCGCGCTGAAAAAGCAGGGCCTTTGGTTCTACGGTGCGGATATGAACGGTGAACCGGCTTCCAAAACAGATTTGAAGGGCGCGATCGGTCTGGTGATCGGTTCGGAAGGCTTTGGTCTGAGTGAACCTGTCAAAGCACAGTGCGATGCGATCATTTCACTGCCGATGTTCGGAAAAGTCAATTCTCTGAATGCTTCCGTGGCTGCCGGTGTTCTGATGTATGAAGCTGTCCGGCAGCGTACCGAATAAAAAGCTCATGATATACAAAGAAAGGATGCATACGAATGTCGTCCAGAAGGCGTAAAGCAAAACAAAATCAGAATGATAATATAAATATGCCGGTGTTAAAAGAACAGTCTGAAGCCGCACAGGATACAGAAAAGGCTGCTGCATCAGAGCAGAATACACCGGTTTCGGATGCAGCTGCATCCGGCTCAAAACAGGCGGATGTATCTGTTCAGCCGCTTCAGCCGCTGAAGCAGGAAAACAAGGTTCAGGGCGGCAGTCAGCCGGCGAGAGCGATTCGTTCCGGAAAGCGTGAACCTGTCCGGACTGTTACGCCTGCCGATATCAAAAAACCGCAGGTCTCGTTCATGAATTCGATCGCGAATGTTGAGCCGGAATCGCTGGTGCAGCGTGAAAGCCGCGTCAGTGCAACTTCGCAGGCTTACGATCATGCCGTTATGGTTTCCGATGAGGAAAGCGGCGAATACAGTCCGCGGATCCGAAGAATGAATGATTCTACACGGGCAAAGGAAATGCGCCGCAGACAGCTTTCCTCAAACGGTCAGCCGTATCAGCGCGTGACACCGGTTTCTACGATGCAGACACTGCCGGCTTCTAAACTGCGCAAACGGCGTGATCAGGCGGACGAACCGGAGATTCTGGCGCGTATTCCGGAGAATCTGAAACAGCATCCGCGTGAAGCTGCACGGGAAGTGTCATTCATCGGACAGGCTGAGCATACGCATCTGAATCTTTCTACCAGCAATTCAGAGGCGCGGAAGCATATCAATATTGATGTGCGTTATCAGAATGAACGGCGTGAACGGACTGATCTGCCGAAAGAAGCAAAACAGCAGGCGGAAAACAGAGAAGCGATCCGCAATGATCTGAATGAACTGAATATGAATCTATCGCTCCGTATCTTCATACTCGGTTTTCTGACATTATGCAGCGGTCTGCTTACCATATTTGACTGGCTGCCGTCTTTCCCGATGCCTGCATTTCTGAGCAGCAAGGAAGCACCGGTCGCGTTTCTGACCATTCAGCTGCTGCTCGGTATGGCGGCACTGCCGTTTGTTGCAGGACTGCTGAAAAACGGCTATGTCAAGCTGCTCCGTCTGCGTGCGGATTGTGATTCGCTTGCTGCAATGTCCATGATGTCAGCGGAAATAGCAGCATTCCTGATCCTGCCGAGCCCGAATATGCTGCGAACCGGCGTGGTATCGGTATATATATCAGTCGGCTTGTTCTCCCTGCTGATGAATGCGATTGGCAAGAAAATGATCGCGGCGCGTGCTTTGCATAATTTTGAACGTCTGACGGACGGCAATCCGAAATATGCGATCCGTTATGTTGAGGATGAGAAGCGTGCAGAAAATCTGACACGCGGTACTTCCGGCGAATTTCCGATTCTGGCGGCTATGCAGCCGATAGATGATCCGCAGGATTTTCTGAAATATACATTTTCGACTGATATCGCCGACAAATTCTGCCGCACAGCCGTACCGCTGATCTTTTTGCTCGGCGGATTGTTTGCAGTCGGTATCGCACTGCTGCGCCGCGACAATGTCGAAAGTGCGGTCTGCTACGGAACATCCGTGTTTGCGCTTTGTTTTTCGGCCTGTGCCTGCACGGCTGTTACGCTGATCTCCAATCTGCCCCTGCTCTCCGGTGCAAAGGATTATGTCCGAAACAGCGGCATTCTGCTCGGATATCAGAGTGTTGACGATTTCTTTGATGTGAATACCGTCATGACAGATGCTGCATCCCTGTTTCCTGCCGGAACGACAAAGCTCGAGTCGATTCAGGTGATCGGTGAGGCACATACGGAAGAAGCTCTGCGGTATGCCGCAAGCCTGACCGAATATGCAGGCAGTATCCTGAAAGATACGTTTGCAGGTGCGATCCTGACCGAGAATTACACGACGCAGTGCGTGGAAAACTATGTTTATGATGAGGGCAAGGGCATCAGCGGATGGCTTGATAACAAGCGTGTTCTGCTCGGAACCCGTGATATGATGATCGAACACAGCATAGAGGGCATTCCGGCAACCGCGAAAGTCCGTGATATGGTGCAGGAAGGTCAGGATGCTCTGTATCTTTCCATTTCCGGCAGTGTTGCGGCATTGTTCATTGTTCGGCTGGAAGCAAACAGATCGGTTCGCCATTGGCTGAAGGAATTGGAGCGCGAAAATCTGCTGCTCCTGCTCCGCAGCTGCGATGCACTGCTTTCACAGCGCAGAATATCCAAGCTGTTCGGTATTCAGGAAGATCACATCAAGATCATTTCTGCGCGTTATGAGGATGATTATGCGGAAGAAACCAGAGCCGTCCGGAACGGCAGCCCGTCCATGCTTTGCGCAGGCAGACTTGCCGGATTCATTCAGACCGTCATCGGTGCAAAACGCATCCGGAATGCTGCAAATCTCGGAATGATCCTTCAGGCGGTAACTGCCTGCCTCGGATTCCTCTTTATTCTGGTATTCGTTCTTCTTGGTGCATATAATGAAATTACCGGCGGTCTTATTTTGATTTATCACGTTATCTGTACCATCGTGACGATCCTCACGATCCGGATGAAGGATACCTGACCAGAAAGGATTTCATTATGCGTCAACGAAAGCTGATTGCGTTCTTTTTGGCGCTCTCGTTCTCTTTGTCATGCTGCGGCTGCACAGTGCCTGTGCCGTTTCCGGACGGTACGGCAGAATCGTCAGCCGCGGATGTTCCGGATGAACGGCGCTTTGATACGGCTGAACTGAAAGAAACAGTCCTGTCTTATAAAGAAAACTGGAATGATACAGACCGGAATATGCAGGAACAGATCGACTATGTACTGAATGCGGTCGATGAAGCCTATGCAGTATATTGCCGTGAGGAGATCGCGTCATACGCTGACTGGGATAATGATGCGCTTTATGCGCTGAGCAATCAGTGCTTGGAAGATTATTATGTGGCAGAGGAAATAGCTGCATGGTATTTTGCCAACGGCAGCCGGCATTCAGCGGACAGGGCTTTGTTTGAGGATTATATTGACGAAGATCATCTGCCGTATTATCTTGCAAACAGTCTGAACCGTGTCATAGCGTATGCCCGTTCAGATGCGGCATTGCAGTCGGAACGGGTTCACGATTACTATGATCTCGTTGATGATACAGATTTCGATACTGATAAAACGAATAAGCTATGTGCGGAGATTTATCTGGACTTACTCAAGGAAAGGGATGTTTCGCAGTCATTGTTTGATTATTATTCCCGTGATTATTCTGCGGAAGACATTTCAGCGGTGTATCAGGAGATCAGGGAACAGCTTGTTCCGGTTCGGCAGTCGATAGAAAATATGCTTCTGGATTCAGGCGGACTGCTTTCGGCAGAAACGCTTGAGAAAGACCCCTATGCACTGCTTGAACAGTATGCGAAACGCCTGTCGCCGGATATTGCCGCATCAGCGGATAAACTGTTTTCCGAGCAGCTTTATACAAAAGCAGAGGGCGAAACCTGCTATGACGGCAGTTTTACGATGAATCTGCCGAATGAACAGCTTGCGCTGATGTATACATATTTTGACGGCAGCTTTTTTGATTTCCTGACTGTGACGCATGAATTCGGTCATTTTCATGCTGACTGGCGCGATACCACACCGGTTTTTCTGCAAAAAACGAATCTTGATATCGCAGAAGTACAGTCTCAGAGCATGGTGACGCTGTTCCTGCCGTTTTACGATGAAATTTTCGGTGATGAAGCGGAACAGAGAAAACTGATCGTTCTGCTTGATCTTCTGGATGCTCTCATTTCCGGATATGCTGTCGGGGAATTTGAGCATCAGGTCATGCAGCAGCTTGAAACGATCACTCCTTCTGCGACTGCGGCTTTGTTTGACAGGATCATGGATGAATGCTGCATCGAACTGGAACTCTATCAGGTCTCCCATTTGTTCGAGCAGCCCGGATATTATATCAGCTACGGTGTTTCAGCGCTGCCTGCCGTTGAGATGTATGCGCTGGTCAATGAGGACAGTCAGCAGGCGATTGCTGTATATGATAAGCTCAGCAGTTATTCATGTCTTTCCGGAGAAAATACTTTTCGGGATGTGATGCAAAGCTGCGGATTAACAGATTATTTCGTACCGGGCTCCGTAGATGCGCTTGCTGAAAAGCTCACGCAGTTTACGGAACAGCCGGAACAGATCTCAGAATATGATGAAACCGGACACAGCGCTGCATGACGCTGTGTCCGGTTTTTTATATGGTATCATGTTCTTCAAATGCAGAACGGAGTATTTCCGCCATTTCAGAACGGAAAACAGGCGTTTTGATCTCAAAAATGCGTTCTGCTTCGATTGTCTGCATTTGCTGCTCCGTGTGAATATCGTCAATGATAACGATCGCTGAGGAAGGTGCAAGTGCGCGGAGTGTGGGGATACAGTTTTCTTTGCGCATCATTTGATCGGACTGCCGGACGACGATCATTTCATAGGGGGTATTCTGTGTTTCAGCAAGCTTCAAATATGCACAGATGCCGTCAAAATCGGACTGCCAGTCACACTGCATTCCGGATTCGCGGAGCATTTCGATCGTAGCGATCGCGGCTGCCTGCTGTGAATCCCAGACCATTGCACGTTTACCGAAGGTTCTGCGCAGCGGGAAAATGACCGGCTTTTTCTGATAGTCGAACGGGATGCGCAGTACAACGGCGCTGGCGTGATCGGGCAGCGGTACAAATTCAAGCGTTCCGCCCATGATCGAGATGAGCCGCTTGCTCAGATAAACATTAAACTGCTGATAATCCGGATCATTCAGGAAAAATTCTGCTTCCACGGACTGCATCGGATCATTTTGCGGGATCGGGGAGAGCAGACCGCTTTGAATATCCAGAGAAACACTGTCTCCCTGCATCTTCAGCGAAAATTCATATATTGCCTTTCCGCTGCCGTTCAGCGGTTTCTCGGCAAGGCACATGGTGATCTCAGAATGATCGGGCAGAGAACGGAGGATATTGAAGAAAATATTTTCGATCAGGAATGACAAGCGCCGTTCGTCACAGAAAATGACTTCGTCTGTGATCTGTGCGGTATATGAGTAAAACCGGATATGCTTTTTCTCGAACAGATCATTGGAATCCATACGGATCTTGCGTATCATTTTCAGGAGATTTGCCGGTTCACGCAGAAGCGGAAGCTGATTGTTTTCGAGCAGGAGCAGATCCTTTGAACAAGCTGTCATGGCAGAAAGCTGTTCGCACGCTGCGAAGATCAGACCGGTATCATGGTGCTTTCTGGCATTCTCAGGCAAATCGCGTTCGAGCTTGTCAATCGCGCCGTAGATCTGATTCAGAGCAAGCTGAAAACTGCTTGCAATATTCATAAATACGTGCGCACGGCGGACACGGGAGCGCTCATTCGTTCTGAGATGTGCAACGAGCTGTTCTTTTTTCTGCTGTAAAGAGATCAGGTGAGAATCGCGGTTCTTGATCTCATCATTGACATTTTCGAGGTAGGTCAGTGCAAAGCTCTTTCCGTTTTCATTTGTCAGGAACCGGATGCCGATATTGCACCAGATATAGTTTTCGTCTTCATCCGGCGACACCAGAAACAGCCGTTTCAGTTCACTGTTGTTTTCGCGTGCAGTGCGCAGAATATTTGTAAAAGAGAAGATGCTTCTGAAATCACTTCTCTGTTCCGGATGAACAAAGCGGTCTGCATACTGCTCACAGTAATTATGAAAGCTCTTGGCATCGCCTTCCGGAATCAGCGTTTCGTTTTCCAGATGATAATGCCGGATCGTATCCGCATCAATATCGACCTCTCCGACATGAACGAAAGTATCCGAGAGGATATGATCAAATTTGCGGTGCATTTCAAGCTGTTCATGTTCGGAACGTGTCAGATCGTTTCTGCTTGTGATCTCATCATCTACATCGGAGATATATGTCATCGTGTGGAGAACATCATCGTCATCCTTTTGCAAATACATTTCTGCACGGACATATCGCCATTCGTTCTCGATCTTACAGCGGAAATCAACGGATATCTGCCGTTTGCCCTGATTGTAATTATCTTCTGCGGTCAGCGGAAGCAGGACAAGTGCAACTTTTTTGAAGTCTTCCGGATGGCAGTGCGGCATGATCGCCCTTTCAAAGAACTGCCCGAACGGACACTCCGTCGGCGGCAGAACATTATGATTGTCGATGCGGTAGCATTTGGCGATCTGGGTGCTGTAATCATTGTCCAAAAACCAGAGATAGCGGTTCCGGATGAGCGTGAAAAACTGTTCGGTCAATGTCTGCTGGGCACGTTTTGCCGCGATTTCCTTGCGCATCTGCGTGTCAATATCCTGAACGGCATAGACGGCTTCTGTCGGCTGACCGTTTTCTGTTTTTATGACCGTAAAAACGGAACGAGTCCATTTGTAATTCGGAGCAGGCTCCTGCTGTGCGGAGATGCGCCGGTAAACGGTGCTGACACGGTTTTCATTCTGCGCCATGTATTCATGCACAGCATTGGGATCGGAGAATATTCTGAGTTTATCGCGGTCTTCCGGATGAACAAAATGCATCAGCCGGTCGGCAATATCATGATATGGATATACGTGATCGACAGAGAAAAACGGAGCAAGTTCAGGATGCACAGAGCAGATCATGACTTCATTGGAACGCAGATCAATATGTACCATGAGTCTGAAAATATCACCGACACTGCTCAGGATATAGCTGTTGCGGAGTGATACCGATTCCAGTTCACTGCGGTAGCGGTCTGAACGCTCCTGAACGAGATGCTGTTCATTGCTGTCTTTTCCGAACAGCAAAACGACTGTCTGATTCAGTGCGGCGAGCGTAAAGCTTGCCCAGCGGTATTCTTCACCGACGATACGGCGCACCGTACAGGTCGGAACGGTATTGGCTTCGAGAAAAAGCCGGATCTGCGCATCGGTAAAGCTGTTCAGGAATTGTTCTCTGTCTTCCGGATGGATGACGGCTTCTGCGTACCGTTCCAGATACATAGAAAATGAAAGAAACAAAGCCTGCGTATTCATCAGCGGGTTTTTATCGCTGAGAATGGATGCGTGTTTGGAAACGCTGTCGATCCGGACGGTTGTAAAATAAGCCGATGTCAGAACTGCCTTCATCATTTGCATCGCTTCGGGCGGTGCGCTGTAATCGCGTTTGTCGATCGTCAGAACAAATGCATTCTGATCTTCCCATGCAGTGCAGATGCAATGGAGCATGACACGCTCAGAAAAATAAGTAAGTTCTTCTGACGGCAAAGCGATCATCCTGCCGGATGCCTCAGCGGCTTTCAGCATATTTACGATCTTTTCATTCTGAAAAAGATCAGAAAAAACAGTATCGCTGTTTGTATCAGGGAAATATCGCTCTGCTGTGCGGTTCAGATAGATCAGTTTCAGCGAATGCTGTTCAAATATCAGAACTGAATCTGCACGCATATCCAGAAACATTTTGTCAGTCTGATGATTCCACATACCGCGTCCTCCATTCTTCCATAATCGTCGATCTTCCTTTTAGAACAATAAATATCTTTTATTATATCAAAACAGATGCAGAAAGTCAATGCAAACACGGCGGTTTCATCTCTATACACAAAAACACTATATAGAAGTACGGCATTTCTGCACCCATATTTTTACAGTTTGCGTGCAGATCCGGCAAACCTTCTCAGCTTTCGCTGTTCCGCATGGAACGTCGGCAGTGCCGACAGACGTTTTTGCCCCATACAGTTTTCGTGATTCATTTTTTCATTTTCACCCATTGTATTTTCTGAGATAATATGCTATAAGTCGGCAGTGCCGGCAGACGTTTTTGCATCATACAGTTTTCGTGATTCATTTTTTCATTTTCACCCATTGTATTTTCTGAGATAATATGCTATAAGTCGGCAGTGCCGACAGCCGTTTTTTGCCCCATACAGTTTTCGTGTTTTATTTTTTCATTTTCACCTATTGTATTTTCTGAGATAATATGCTATAATATATGGTAAAGTGTACTGTGTCAGCATACAGAACATGAATATAAACGTCAAAGGAGAATGCTATATGTATATTACCTGTCTGGATCTGGAAGGTGTCCTCGTGCCCGAAATCTGGATCGCATTTGCTGAGGCAAGCGGGATACCCGAATTGAAGAAAACCACACGCGATGAACCGGATTATGATAAACTGATGAAGTATCGTCTTGCGATCCTCAAAGAGCATGGTCTTGGTCTGAAAGAGATCCAGGATACTATTGCAAAGATCGAGCCGATGGAAGGCGCAAAAGAATTTCTGGATGAACTGCGTTCGATCTGTCAGGTCATCATTATCAGCGATACGTTCTCTCAGTTTGCAACGCCGCTGATGCAGAAACTCGGATGGCCGACTATTTTCTGCAATTCGCTTGAGGTCGCTGAGAACGGTTCGATCACCGGTTTCAAAATGCGCTGTGAAAAGTCGAAACTGACAACCGTCAAAGCACTCCAGTCGATCGGCTTTGAAACGATCGCAAGCGGTGACAGCTTCAATGATCTCGGCATGATCGAAGCGAGCAAGGCAGGCTTCCTGTTCCGTTCGACCGAACAGATCAAGAAGGATTATCCGCAGTATCCGGCCTATGAGACTTATGACGAACTGCTTGCCGCAATCAAAAAGGCAATGATCTGATCCTGAAAATGCGATTTGAACAGTCCGAACGGTATGTCAGATATCGTTCGGACTGTTTTTTTGACACTTCGGATACTGCACTATCTGGAATCTTTTTTCTCGCGTTTTTCCGCAATCCTCTTGACATAACTGACTTTTCGTGCTATACTAATGTTAAATTGTAACTTCATGATGTGAGAAAGGAGAATCCCATGGCAAAACGACTTCTGATCGGTGTGATCGTCTGCGAAACGGAACAGCTCATGCAGCGCCGTTTAATAAAAGGCATCTCCTCACAGGCATTTGCACTGGATATGGATATTGCGGTGTTTTCCTGCATCACGAACAATTCGGAAATGACACCATATCAAAGAGCAGAATTTAATCTGTTCAATTATATGAATCTGCCATCCTTTGACGGCATTTTGTATCTGCGCGGTTCATTCCGCTGTGAGGATGAACAACCGATACTGGATGCGATGCTGCAGGAGCAGAAAATACCGGTTTTGGTGCTGGATGACGATACCGGCCCGTTCCCGTATCTGATGATGGACGACCGCAGCGGTTTTGCGGCGATCACATCGCATCTGATCCAGAAACACGGTCTGACCGATCTGCTTTGCCTGACCGGTACACGCGGATATTATACTTCAGATCAGCGTGCGCTCGGATTCCGCGATGCAATGGAAGCAGCACATCTGCCGGTGACAGATGATATGATCCTTTACGGGGATTACTGGCATGATGCCGCAGCCGCACTCGCGCAGGAATTTATAGACGGGAAACGGAAAATGCCGCAGGGTGTTGTCTGCGGCAATGATGCAATGGCAGTGGCACTCTGTCACAGCCTCATTTGTCACGGAGTCCGGATTCCGGAAGATATCATGGTGACCGGATACGATGCCTCTTTGACCGAGACGCGCAGCATGATTCCGCTGACAAGCTATGTCCGCAAGAATTTCCTGCTCGGCGTGCAGGGCGTGGCAAGACTGTATCAGATGATGACAGGGGAGAGCTGTTCACTGGCAGAGGCAGAGCATATCGAGGTCATAACAGGTGACAGCTGTGCCTGCGGTGTCGATGTGGATTATCTGAAGCATCAGATCCGTGTTGAGGAAACACTGGATAATTACCGGACAATGTTCCGGACAAGCAATATGAGCAGCCGTCTGACGAGCAAGCAGACGCTTGACGAATGTATGACAGCGATCCGTGAACATATATACCTGATACGCGGTGTGCAGGAGTATTTTCTCTGCCTTTGCGAGGACTGGGAAGGCGGCGGCGCATTGGAAAATCCTTCTGAATACCGCAGAGAAGGATTTCCGAAGCATATGCTGCTCAAACTCTTTGATGAGCCGGGCGGCGGCGTTGTGACAAAGCCGTTTCAGACAGTGAAAATGCTGCCGCGGCTGCATGAGGAGCGTGATAAGCCTGCCTGCTATTTCTTTTCGCCGCTGCATCATAATGACCGTGTATTCGGCATTTCCGCACTCAGTCTGGGTTCGCGGCTGGATACCTACGACCAGATCTACTGCGAATGGATATCTGTTGTCAATATTGCACTGGAATTTGTCCGGATGCAGACCTATCTCAAACGCTTCAATAATCGTATTTATCTTTCGTCTATCCGTGATTCCCTGACCGGATTGTATAATTACGAGGGCTATCGCAAATTTTCACGGGAATGCTTTGAGGCGGCGAAAAATGAACATCGAAGATTCCTGCTGCTGTATGCGAGCTTTGATTCGCTTCGTCAGGTCAATGAAACTTACGGACATTCTGAGGGTGACAGCGCCGTGACCGTACTCGCCAATGCGATGAATAACAGCTGTACGACATACGAACGCTGTGCGCGGATCGAAGATGCAGAGTTTTCGATCATCGGCTATCAGGATTATGAGGAAGATGCCTGTCAGCGCATGATCTATGCGATCTCCGGTTATCTGGAGCATTATAATCAAAGCTCCCTGAAGCCTTATAAACTGTCAGCAAGCTTCGGATATTTCTGCGATTATATCACGCCGAATCTCACACTCGAAGAGATCACGGCAATGGTCACAGCACGAATCGAAGAAAGCCGTGCGACCAAGCAGAATGAAAAAGCATCGCCCTATTATCGTGAATTTGTCAATCTGCGTGAACGAATCTACAGCAATCCGCAGGAAGACTGGAGCATTGATGCGATGTGCCGCGACCTGATTCTCAGCCGCGGATATTTCCAGAAACTGTATACGAGATGTTTCGGCATCAGCTTTACGCAGGATGTGATCAACAGCCGCATAGAGCTTTCCAAGCGTCTGCTTTCGAGTACGGATTACAGTATTGCTTATATTGCCGATCAAAGCGGCTACAGCAATTACGTGCATTTCATGCATCAGTTCAAGAAGATCGTCGGTATTACACCGACCGAATACCGGAAACGGAAACATCAGACAGACGACTAATACAGAAAAGAAGGGAATCATACGGAACAGGTAAACCATCCGTTTCCGCCGCTGTTCGATGCACATTCAGAGATCCTGATTCTGGGCAGTTTTCCGTCTGTGAAATCGCGTGAGCAGAAATTCTTTTACGGGCATCCGCAAAACCGTTTCTGGCGCGTGACAGCGGCGATCTGCGGTGAGAATGTGCCGGAAACGATCGAAGAAAAACGTGCATTTCTGCTGCGAAATCATATAGCATTATGGGATGTGATCGCGTCCTGCGAGATCACGGGCAGTTCTGACAGCAGTATCCGGAATGTCGTTCCGAATGACCTGTCACCGATCCTTGCGGCGGCTGATATCCGTCATATCTATGTCAACGGCGGAACGGCTGCCAAATATTATGACAAGTATCAGAAACCGCTGATCGGCAGAGAAGCCGTCCGTTTGCCTTCAACATCGCCGGCGAATGCTGCATGGTCGCTGGAACGGCTGATCACGGCTTGGCAGTCACAGATCAAACCGTAAAGGCAAATGATCGGAGTGAATATAGCAATGGAGAAAATAATAGCAGCCTGCGGAAATGACTGCGCTGTATGTCCAAGACATCTGCCGAAAAGCGAAGAAGAATTGCACCATACCGCAGAATTGTGGATGAAAATCGGTTACAGAGATCATATTGTGACCAATGATGAAATATCCTGCGAGGGATGCAGAATTGATAATTGGTGCAGATATGATATTATTGGATGCACAACGCAGAAGAATATCCTGAATTGCGGAAAATGTACGGAATATCCCTGTGACAAAATCAAGGAATGCTTTGCGGTCACAGAATCATTCGTGCCGACCTGCAAAATGATGTGTACGGATGCTGAATTTGATATCATGAAAAAAGCTTTTTATGAAAAACTAAAAAATCTGGATCTTGAAAAGCTGTGAATTCCAAGATTTCTGGATTTGATGCAAATAATACGGCCCGCTGAAAAGGATAACAGATTCCTTTTCGGCGGGATTTCTGTAATCAATTTTCAGGGAACAAGCTGCAAGAAAACAACATTGAAAAAAAGCCAAACCTGCGGAATTGTGTAAAGCCGGATATCCTCTACAAGCAGCAGGGAACGTATATTATGAGGTGTCAGATGAAACGAAATCAGATCATATCTTATTTGACTGCGCTTATGCTTTGCGTGAGCAGTATGGGAATCGTGTCCTGTACGAATAAAGAATCTTCCGAGCCGGTCATTTCTCAGACTGATGTAACGACTGTGACTGCAAATGATGTCGAAACAGAACCGTATACAGCAGAAGGACTGACATTCTCTGCCAAAAGCGGATTCTATCCTGCTGAATTTCTGCTGACGATCACATCGGAAAGCGGTGCGGAGATTCATTATACGTTAGACGGCAGTACGCCGGATGCTGACAGTCCGCTGTATGACGGCCCGATCCGGATCGCAGACCGTTCCGCAGAGCCGAACCGGCTGAGTGCATACACAAATATTTCTCCGGAAACAGGACAGTCAAAGGTATATCCGCCGGAAGAACCGGTTGACAAAGCGACTGTTGTCAGAGCATCCGCAGTCGATGAACAGGGCGGTTTGCATCCTGCCGTGACCAATACTTATTTTATCGGTTACGATGAAAAGGCATCGTTTTACAGTGATATGAAAATTATGTCACTTGTGACGGATGAACAAAATCTGTTTGACGAGGAAACGGGCATCTATGTACTCGGAAAAACGTATACGGACTGGCAAAACAGTGATGAATACGATGCAGGAACGCCGGAGTATTCCATGCCTGCGAATTATACGCAAAAGGGAAAAGAGTGGGAACGTGAGGCGAGTCTGGAAATATTTGAAAACGGACAGTCTGCCGTCACGCAGAATGTCGGCATCCGTATTCACGGCGGCGCAACCCGTTCTTATCCGCAAAAAAGCCTGAACATATATGCAAGAGCGGAATACGGTGCGCCGAAGATGGATTATGACCTGTTTTCCGGTGCTGTTCTGAGCGAATCAAGCGGCGAAGCAATCACCGAATACGATAGCTTTATGCTCCGGAACGGCGGAAACGATGCACAGTTTGCACGTTTTCGTGACAGGCTGAATCAGACACTTGTTTCTGACCGGAATTTTCTGACGCAGGGCATGGAACCGTGTATTCTGTTTATCAACGGCGAATTCTGGGGACAATATGATATCACAGAACGGATTGATACCGATTATATTAAAGCACACTGCGGTGTTTCCAAAAAAGATATCTGTATCATCAAAAAAGAACAGCTTGATGCCGGGTCTGAAACAGCATTTGACGAATGGCAGGCGCTCCGTGAAAAAATCGCTGCGTCAGACTTTTCCGATCCGGCGGTATATGATGAGATAGGCAGCAGTATTGATATGCAGAGCTTCATGGACTATGTCTGCGCAGAACTATATTTCAACAATGACAACTGGGGCAGAAGCAATATGGCGATGTGGAAAAGCACCGCTGTTGATCCGGAAAATCCGTATGCTGACGGAAAATGGCGGTTTATCATGTATGATACCGATTACAGTGCCGGAATCTACGGTGAAGCCAACGCGAATGATGATTCGCTTACCAAGCTGATGGAAAGTGACAGCTTTCTGGGAGAACTGCTCTGTGCCGCTATGAAAAATGAGCAGTTTTATGCTGATTTCTCCGCAGTGTGTAAGGAAATCGCAGAAGTGAATTTTGCAGCAGAACGTGTTACGGCA
>JAZQOZ010000166.1:0-5225 GCA_045628085.1 Oscillospiraceae bacterium
TCAGAATCATCTGCGCATCATCAATAGAAACTATATTGTCGCCGCTGACATCTGCCGCCTTGAACTGCTCCGCAGTCAGCGTACTTTCCATGCCTGCCATGATATCGACATATGCGTTCAGAGCCAACTGCGCATCCTCAACGCTGACTTCACCGTCACCGTTCAGATCGCCGAACAGCCGATCTTCGCCAACCGCTTCAAACGGGATATTTTTTTTCTTTGCATAGGTTTCTGCATATGAGCCGGAATAGCCTTTCAGGGTGATCTCATTGCAAAATTGGAATGCATCATTATCGATCTTTGTCACGCTTTTCGGAATGAAAAGGGAAGTCAGGCTCGAACAATTCGAAAAAGCAGCAGAGCCGATGCTTGTCACACTGTCCGGTATATTGATCTTGTTCAGTTTTTCACAGCCGCCGAATACACATTCCCCAAGACTTGTGATGTCGTTCGGCAAATTGACCGTGCACAGGTTGTCACAGGAACAGAATGCATATTCTCCGATGCTCGTGACACCGTCCGGAATCGTGATCTCAGTCAGGCTGTCGCATTCCCAGAATGCACGATCGCCGATGCTTTTCACGCTGTCCGGCAGGGTGACGGAAGTCAGCTTTTTGCAGTTCCGGAATGTCATGTATCCGATCGTTTCTGCGCCGTTCGGGATGCTGATGGAAGTCAGGCTCCGGCAGCCATCAAATGCATATTTGCCGATGCTTTTCACGCTGTCCGGAATAGTGATCTCTGTCAGGTTTGAACATCCGGAAAATGCAGAGTCTTCTATGCCGGTCACGCTGTCCGGGATCGTGACAGAGGTCAGTCCGAAGCAGCCTTCAAACACACGGTTTTCGATACAGGGCACACCGTCCGGTATCGTGACAGAAGTCAGATTATAGCAATAACCAAACGCACGGGCACCGATACTTGTTACGCTGTCCGGAATGGTGACTGCGGTCAGGCTCCGGCAGTCATTAAATGCACCGCTGCCGATGCTTTTCAAGCTGTCCGGTATGGTGACTGCGGTCATTTTTTCGCAGAACATAAATACATTGTTTCCGATGCTCGTCACACCGTCCGCAATGACAACGGACTTGATCACCGTCTGCAATGCAGCAAACGGCGACGATGCTTCCTGATAATCGTACATATCGCCTTTTCCGGATATCGTCAGTACACCGTTTTCATCGAGCGTCCAAGAGACACTGTCGCCGCATTTGCCGCTTGTTGCAGTTTCATCTTCTGCTTCTGCTGTCAGCATCGGGCAAAAATGTTCTGCTGTGTTCAGCGGTATTGCACTGCACATCAGGAACGCAGAAGTTAAAAATGCTGTATATAATTTCAAATGTTTTTTCATGATATAGTCCTCCGTCAAATTCATTTGCAGATTATTCTGCTCCCCCATTATAACAAATACAGAATCAAAAGTCAATCAATCTGTTATATATAGATTTAGCACTTGCAATTCAATCAAAAAAGTGGTAGAATAGGTATTGCTGAACGAGAATGATTCAGCAATACGATATGGAAGAGGTAATTATTATCAAACGAATCATTGCAGTTTGTCTGTTGTTCCTGACTGCCGCACTGGCAGCAGGCTGCACAAGCGCACAGGAACAGGAAAGCAGTATGTCAGACAATACCGCTGCGGCTGTACGGCTTGGCGGTCTGAAAGGCCCGACATCTATCGGAATGGTAAAACTTTTGGATGATGCTGAACAAAAACAGACCGAAAATAGTTATACATTTACAATGGCAGGCTCTGCAGATGAACTCACGCCCAAACTGCTGAAAGGTGAACTGGATATTCTGGCAGTTCCTGCAAACCTTGCATCTGTCCTTTACAACAATTCAGACGGTGCTGTTCAGGTGATTGCAGTCAATACGCTGGGTGTGCTTTCCATTGCTGAAAAAGGCGGAAATGATATAAATAGTATTGCCGATTTGAAAGGAAAAAAGCTCCTTGCTTCCGGAAAAGGCTCTACACCGGAATATGCGCTCGACTATCTGCTGAAAGAAAACGGCATTGATACAGAACAGGATGTCGAGATCGAATGGAAAAGCGAACCTTCCGAGATCGTTGCAGAAATGGCAGCATCGGAATACACAGTCGCAATGCTGCCGCAGCCGTATGCAGCAGTCGCAGCCGGTCAGTTTGATGATCTGCATTTTGCGCTTGATTTGACAGAAGAATGGGATGCTCTGGATAATGACAGCAGATTGATTACGGCTGTACTCGCTGTGCGAAAAGAATTCGCAGAACAGAATGCAGATGCAATTCAGCAGTTTTTAGCAGAATACAAACAGTCAACCGATTATGTCAATCAGAATCCGGCAGATGCATCTTTGCTTGTCGAGAAATATGATATAGTCAAAGCAGCCATTGCGGAAAAAGCGATCCCGAACTGCAATATCGTATGCATCACAGGCAATGAAATGCAGGAATCGCTTGACGGTTATCTCCATATTCTCTATGATATGAACAGCAAATCCGTCGGCGGAAAGGTACCTGATGAACAATTCTACCGCATCTATGAATAAGAATATTCGATTATGGAAAGGATTGTCGGCGGTTTTGGCATTGATCGTGTGGCAGATCCTTGCCATAAATGTCGGAACGGATATGCTGCTTGCATCGCCTTTGGATGTTGTCGTGCGGCTGACTTCTATCTGGAAAGAACCGGATTTCCGGTCGGCAGTATTTTTTTCGTTCGGCAGGATATCCGCTGGATTTCTGACTGCATTTGCAGTCGGTGCTGTGCTTGGGATTCTGGCAGGCAGACTGAAATTGCTGGAATATTTCCTTTGGCCGTATGTCACGGTCATTAAAACCGTTCCGATCGCATCTTTTATTATACTTTGTCTGCTCTGGCTGAATTTCAATCAGCTTACGATACTGATCGCATTTCTGATCGCATTTCCCGTTGTGTATACAAATGTATTGCAGGGTATCCGAAATACGGATATCAAAATGCGTGAGCTTGCAAAGCTGTACCGGATTCCGTGGCAACGGCAGCTTTTGTTTATTTATTTGCCGTCTGTCAAGCCATATTTGCTGTCTGCCTGCAGTGTTTCCGTCGGCATGGCATGGAAAGCCGGCATTGCTGCGGAGATCATCGGACTGGTAGACGGTTCGATCGGTGAAATGCTGTATCAGGCAAAGGTCTATTTTCAGAATGCCGATCTGCTTTGCTGGACGATCATCATTATTCTTTTGAGTGTTGTTTCGGAAAAACTTTTCGTGCTGCTGGTGAAAACGGTTTTCAGAGGGGTGGAACGGCTTTGAATGATATTGTTCTTGAAAACGTCAGTAAAACCTTCGATGACCAGATCGTATGGGATAAACTCTCATATACATTTCGCGCAGGAGAAATCTACTGCATAGAGGGTTCATCGGGACGAGGGAAGACCACACTTCTGCAAATGATCGCTGGGCTTATTCCACCGGACAGCGGCACGATCACAGGCGTACCGCAGCGGCTTGCCTTTGTTTTTCAGGAAGACCGTCTTTGTGAGGATTTTTCTGCACGCAGCAATATCAGGCTGGTCTGCGGCAATTCCAAATCTAAAGAGGAAATCGCTGCACATCTGGAAGAATTAAAACTGGATACATCATCGAAAAAGCCTGTTCGGACATTCAGCGGCGGTATGAAACGGCGTGTTTCGATTGCAAGAGCAATCTGCTATGATGCGGATTGTATTCTTCTGGACGAACCGTTTCAGGGCTTGGATGCAGAATTGAAGCATACCGTCATGGACTATGTACTGCGGCACACAAAAGGAAAAACCGTTCTCTGTGTCACCCATGATGCATCAGAGGCGGAATATCTCGGCGGTATCCGAATTGCATTTCCGCAGAAATAAGGAGAAAATATGTCTGTCGGACTTCAAAGAGGAACAGTCAAACTGGAACCGCATCAGGTGGAGTGGGAGCAGTCTGCACAGGAAACGATCCTACAATTAGAACACCTGTTACCGGATATCATCCTAGATGCGCAGCATATCGGCAGTACATCTGTTCCCGCAATATGGGCAAAACCGATCATTGATATTGTCATCGGTGTCCGTGATTTTACGGCATTGATCGGAATGAACTCGATACTGGAAAAGCATGGCTTCATTTATCGGGGACAGGATCAGGCGGATCAGCATTTATATGTCTGCGGAACTGACAATATCAGAACGCATCATATTCACGCGGTGATTTTTATAAGTGAAGCATGGAACAACTATATCAATTTCAGAGATTATCTGAATGCACATCCGCAGGCAGCCGAAGAATACTGCGAACTGAAAAAATCCCTTGCTGAACAGTATCCCAATAGTCGTGAGCGCTATACCGCACTGAAAAGCGTGTTCATTCATCGGGTATTGGCGGCAGCAAACTATAAACCAAAACCGTGATGCGCGGACATCACGGTTTTCTTGTTTTTATTCTTTCGGTATTTTCTCCCATGAAGTCGGAGTGCCGGAAAGCGTATTGAGAACATAATAATTCAGGATCAACTGCGCATCATCACCAGATACTGCGTTGTTGCCGTTTTGTGTCAGCCATTGCGCCTGTATCGCTGACTGTCATTGTACCTGTTTTATCGACTGTCCATGTCAGATTATCGCCGATCTTTCCGCTGGCTGGAGATGCTTCTGCGGTTATATTTGTGACTGATTGTTCAGCAGAAAAGTCAGATTCCGCCGCATTCGCCGTGATCGGTTCAGAAAACCAGATCGGTACCGGAGACATACTGCACAGCATTACAGCTCCCGTCATGAAAGACACTGCCCGTTTTATCTTCGTATACATCATTGGAATACTCTTTTTCAATTTAATTCGGATTGTATTGTTATTTCAGCAATAATTCCTTCATCAGGCTGAGGTCAGCTGCATTCAGTTGTCAGCTGCTGTCCAGATCGCCGTTTTCCCAGTTGACGAGCTCCGTATTCGGTATCGTAATCAGCCACTTTTGCAGCAGAACGATATCTGCAATATTGCATTGTCCGTCAGCGTTGACATCGCCTTTCGTTGTCTGTGGTGTCCATTCTGCGATTGCTTTCACAGACGGAGTCCATATAATTCTTACACCGCTTACGGATGAAGAAATTGCGCTGGTGACCGGCGGTGCATACGATGTCTCGTTTCATTCAGCGGAACTCCCTGCTTCATCGCAGAATACAGGGATCACGATGCTTGGATCAGAGCAGTAAAGCGGAAGTCATATCAATCGTGAATAAGC
>JAZQOZ010000167.1:0-22049 GCA_045628085.1 Oscillospiraceae bacterium
AGAGTTCGCGCATACAGAGGGGAGTAGGTAAGGAAAGAGGTGAGCGCTGCACCGACGTTACGGTGCGGCGAAACCCTTAGGGAGAGGGGAGATATGAGCGTAAGCGAAGAATCTCCTCTCCCTATGGTTCTTCCCCTCGCATTCGCGCCCCGCGCCCAACAAAATCTAACATCCGGATTATAGATAAAGAATAGCAAGCCAATTATATACAATACCGCGCCCAACAAAATCTAACATCCGGATTATGGGTGAAGAATGGTAAATCAAATCCAACAGTAAATTAAAATAAACTAAATCCAACAGTAAACCTAAAATAAACCAAATCCAACAGCTCACCTTTAGACCGATGCCGTGAAATATGTGATCCAATCAGCAAAAAATCCGTCTTTACAGGTCTTTTCAGATACGAATCCACCCTTGCTCCGTACTGCCTCAATTACCGAAGTCTGCGAATCCGCCGGACAGCCGCACCGGTCGGCAGCCAGCAGCATCGCAATATCATTGTCAAAATCTCCTGCCGCGCCGATGATCGTCCCTGCCGGCAGCATCGGCCGAATCTTTTCAAGCGCCGTTCCCTTATTGGTATTCTTCGGCAGCATTTCCAGAAACCAGCGGTGCGAACGTGTGAAATTTACATCGGCAAACTGTTCCTGCTTCACATATTCAAGCATCGCGGAAATCTGCTCCGGCGCACCGGCAAACAGTGCCTTGAAGCATTCTGCCGGATCAACTTCATCAAGCGTTTTCATCACAAACGGAATATGCGTGATCTCCAGATGCCGCCGTTCATATTCTCCGTCCTGAAAAACATAAACGCCGGAAGAATGCAGAACCTCTGCTCCGACTTCCGGAAATGCAGCCGCAAGTTCTTCCAGCAGTTCCCGTGTTCCATGGGGCAGAAATGCCGTTCCGTTCGGGGCAGGCTGATCTGCGGCGGAATCCCAGAGCAGTGCGCCGTTATACATCACCGAAGCGAAATCCGGCTGAAATAAATCAAGATATGTCTGCGCCGCCTGCTTTCCTCTGCCTGTTGCAATGCTGAATAAGCCGCCGTTTCTGCGGAAATCCGCGATCGCGGCGGCATCTTCCTGCGATACGGTCTTATCCGGCATCAGCAGTGTACCGTCAAGATCGGTCAGCAGGGCAAGCCCTGAAAAAGGTTTATTCATAGGGGATATGCTCCTTCAGATAAAATCCGAACCGTCTGCACAGAGTATGGCGATCCGTTCCGCGTGCATCATGCCGGTACGGACATCCGGTGCATGATCCGGCAGCCACGCAAGAAATGCGTCGGTCAGTAGACCGGGATTCACATTGACCGATGTTCCGGCAGGTGTCCGCAGTTTGAGCCACAGACCGTCCGCAAGTGTCTGCGTCATCATGATCTGTGCCTGTGCCTTGACATCAATTTCGGCACTGCCGCGCTTTGTTTTCTTTTCAACAAGTATCTCCGGCTGCGCAATAAATGCATCCCACGCATTGCGGAGCGCATCGGCAGAAACAGTATCGTCCGCACAATCCAAAGCGATCGTATAATCTGCATACGCAATATCTGTATGCTTGCGGATCGGCTGTGCGACTGCCTTGATCTGCAAATCAGGCGGCAGAACACGATTCAGGCGCGTCATGGCTTCCTGCATGGACATTTCCCCGTCAATACGGAAATCCATGCATTCGCAGCCGCTTTCATAGCCGAGTGACAGCGCAAGCGGAAACATCAGATAAGCGTGCGGATTGAAGCCCTCAGTGAACCAGATCGGTACGCCGGCGCGCCGGAATGCACGCTGCATACACCGCATCAGATCAAGATGAGAGATATATTTTGCGCGTCTGCGCTTTTCAAATGTTGCTCTGACCGGAATCATTGCCGGATTCTCCTTTCCGATGCGAAGGACATTCAGAAATGTCCCGGAATAAAATCAATGAACTGTGAACCCTGATAGAACAGCTGTCCGATATCGCCCTCTGAAAGCCGCCGGAATATTTCAGAATTGACCGTCAGCTCAATATGCTGAAAATTTTTGGTTTCAAAGGTAATGTAATAAAAGACCGTCGGCCCGTAGGCATATTCCTTATCATAATACAGCGTATTCGGATCTCTGCGTTTGCGCGAACGCTTTTGCAGGACGGTTGCTTCAATGGAGCTGTCTCCGGCGTGTTCCTTCGGATTTGCCTTGAAATTCCGCCGGACAGCAATTATGATAAACACGATGATCGCTGCTGAGATCAGGATCAGCGGCAGGCTGACAAGCAGCGGAACTGCTGACTGTAAAACGGATTCTTCTGTATACATTTTTATCCTCCTGAGATGTCCATGATTCGTTAAAGACCGTTGACACGATACCGTATATCGCGTGTAAAATCAATAAATTGCTGACCTTCCGGCGTGTTCCGGTATCTCAGTGTACCGACAAATCCGGCAAGGCAGCCGCAGAAAACGGCTTCCGGAATACACATTTCCGTTCGTGTGCCGTCCTGTGCTTCAAATGTCATATAATACAGATTATGGTGCGAGGCAGAAATACTGTACTCCGCCCCCGGCGCATCCGGTGTATTTACCGTCACGATCCGTTTATCCACAATGCGTACATAGATCTGTGCATACATCGGCAGCGCGGCGCGTGATTGCCGGGAAATTGCTCTGCGTGCCGGATTTCTCCCTGATTTCGGATTGGTCACAAATGCCAGTACGACACCGAGAATACTGCACGCCAGTATGATAACAGGCAGTGAAATGATAACGCTCATCCGTTTTCCTCCGGCAAAAGTCAGCTTTCCTTTGTATATTCAAAGCAGGGATGACCGGTTTCTTTTGAGACACCGCATCCTGCGCAGTTCAGACGGCAGTGCTGTGTTGTGCAGGCCTGCTTTGCCTTTTCATTTTCACGGATCAGAAATGCCTTGTCTACATAATAATCCAGATGATCCCACGGGCAGATCTCATCGTAGGGACGCGGACGGTTCGCATAAAATTCAACATTCAGACCGGCATCTGCAAAGGCTTCGAGCCAGAGATCATACCGGAAATGCTCCGACCATGCGTCAAAGATACAGCCGCGCTTCCATGCGCCGTATACAACATCGCAGAGCCGTCTGTCGCCTCTTGCAAGCACGGCTTCCAGAATGCTCGTTTCCGGAAAATGCCAGTTTGCGCGGATGCGCTTATGTCCGGCAGCCGCTTCTTCGAGGATCTTCTGCTTATGTGCGATCATTTCGCGTGTATCCTGCGGATGAAATTCAAACGGTGTAAAGGGCTTCGGGACAAAGGTTGCGATCGAGCAGGAGATCTGCACGGGCTTGCCCTTCGGGCGGCGTTCGCCCTCATAATACAGATCGACAACGCGCTGTGCAAGCTCAATGATGCCGCGGATATCTTCATCTGTTTCGGTCGGCAGTCCCATCATAAAATAGAGCTTGACCGAGGTTTGTCCGGCATCAAAGGCGATCTTGCAGGTGCGCATCAATTCTTCTTCGGTGACATTTTTATTGATGACATCGCGCAGACGCTGTGTACCGGCTTCCGGTGCAAAGGTCAGACCGCTGCTGCGTACTCTCCGCAGGCGGTTCATCAGACCTGTGCTGAAATTATCCACGCGCAGGGAGGGCAGGCTCAGATTGATATGTTCATCTTCGGTAAAGGTCAGCAGACCGTCCATCATCTCCTCGATCTGCGAGTGATCGGAAGTGGAAAGCGAACAGAGCGACAATTCTTCATAGCCCGTATTGTTGATGAGCTTTCGGGACTGTTCACAGATCGTTTCCGGCGATTTTTCGCGGAACGGACGATAAAGGAAACCAGCCTGACAGAAACGGCAGCCGCGCAGACAGCCGCGCAGAACTTCCGTCACAGCGCGGTCATGCACGATCTCCGAAAACGGAACAACAAATCCTTCCGGTGACGGGCATTTGTCGAAATCTTCGATGATACGTTTTTTTACGGTTGCCGGAGCGCCGTCCTTCGGGGTAACTGCCTTGACCGTACCGTCCGCATGATAGCTGACATCATAAAGCGACGGCACATATACACCCTGAATCTGCGCGGCGGCTTTCAGAAATTCCGAACGTGTCGCGCCTGCATCGCGCATTTTCACATACAGATCCATGACCTCAAGATCGAGTTCTTCGCCCTCTCCGAGGAAGAATAAGTCACAGAAATCCGCAAGCGGCTCCGGATTGCACGCGCATGAACCGCCTGCACAGACGATCGGTGCAATGGCTTCGCCGCGGTCACGCTGATAGATCGGTACGCCTGCAAGATCGAGCATATTCAGCAGATTCGTATAGCAAAGCTCATATTGCAGCGTAAACCCGATAAAATCAAAGTCTTTGATCGGTTCAAGGCTTTCGAGCGCATACAGCGGCAGGTGATTTTCCCGCATCAGCGCCTCAAAATCGGTATCCGGCGCAAAGACGCGCTCACACCAGTATTCCGGACGATGATTGATGCAGGAATACAGCACCTTCATGCCGAGATGGCTCATGCCGACATCATAGCGGTCCGGAAAGCAGAATGCAAACCGCGCCTTGACATCGGCTTTATTTTTCATGACGCTGCCCGGTTCGCCGCCGATATATCGGGCAGGCTTCTGCACTTTGAGCAGCAGCGGTTCAATTTGTTCAAAGAGGTTCATAAATCATGTATCTCCGTTGCATTTCTCATGATTCGGCAATTCGCTTCCGGACAAATGCACCTGCCGGAACAGCATAATCACAAAGGAACGAGCAGTCCATCACAGCATGATTTGCCGCTTCGACCGGTTCGCCTTCCCCGTTTTGCAGATCGGTGACAGTCAATGTCAGCGGTTTCTGCTGCGGCATGAGGATCTCAACAGTATCACCGGCAAAGAAGCGGTTTCGCTGACTGACATACAGTCTGCCGTTCTCCTGTTTCTGCACGATGCCGATGACTTCATAATCACGGATATAGCCGTTTTCTTCCTGCCAGATGAGGTCTTTTCGCTGACCGAACGCAAATCCGACCGTATACGGACGGTGGCTGACATTGTTCAGTTCCTGCATCACCCACTGCGGCACTTCATGCGCAGGCTCGTCAAACAGGCTGTCCAGCGCCATACGGTAAGCATTCGTCACGCCGGCAACATAATATGCGGCTTTCGCCCTGCCCTCGATCTTGACCGAATCCACGCCTGCATCCGCAAGCTCTTTCAGATACGGCAGCAGACAGAGATCCTTTGCATTGAGGATATAGCTGCCGTCGGAATCTTCATCCACAGGGAAATACTGCCCCGGACGTTTTTCTTCCATGAGCGCATATTTCCAGCGGCAGGACTGCGCACACGCACCGCGGTTTGCATCTCTGCCGGTCAGATATTCGGAAAGCAGGCATCTGCCGGAAACGCTCATGCACATTGCACCGTGAACAAAGACCTCGATTTCAAGATCGGACGGTGTTTTTGCACGCAGCTCCGCGATCTCCGCGATGGAAAGTTCTCTTGCAAGAACAACGCGCTTTACGCCGAGTGCATAGAGCGCGTTTGCAGTCTGATAATTGACCACGCCCGTTTGTGTAGAAGCATGAACAGTCAGCTTCGGCGCAAGGGCGCGGATCTGTGTGATAACGCCGAGGTCGGCGGCAATGACTGCATCAATGCCGCACGCCTCAACATTTTTGATAAATTCGGGGAACGCATCCATTTCCGCATTGCGCGGCAGGACATTCGCAGTCAGATAGACCTGAACGCCCTGTGCGTGTGCCGTCTGCACGGCAAGCTGCAATGCATCAAAATCAAAATTTTTCGCTGCGGCACGCATTCCGTATTCCTTTGCTCCGACATAAACGGCATCTGCGCCGTACTGCAATGCTGCCGCAAAGCATTCCGCATCGCCTGCCGGAGCCAGCAGTTCAGGCTTATGTCTCACCATTTGCTGCTGCCTTTGCTGCTGCATACTGTGCCTGAACGATCGCAAGGTTCTGCTCGTGCTGATCGTTGGTTTCTGCAAAGAATGTTTCGCCGGTATCAATATTCGAGTTGAAGAAGTAGTCATTGCACGGTACCAGCGGATAAAGCACGGCTTCGATCGCCTCACGTCCGGGGTTATTGATCGCTCCCGGCGGCAGACCGGTACCTTTATAGGTGTTGTATGCGGTCGTCATGATATCATCCGGAACCAGAAGATTTTCTGCGATCACATCGGCATATTTTCTGGTCGGGTCGGATTCGAGTTTCGGGAAGAGCGCCGGACTTTGCAGACGGTTGTGGAAAATAGCCGCGATATGCTTCATATAATCCACTCTGGAAGCCTCGCCCTGTACCATAGAAGCAAGGGTAATGACCTGATCGAGCGTCATGCCGAGTTCTTCCATCTTCTGATAGTCACCGTCTGTGATCTTGGAATCGAAGTTTGCGTAGATCTTCTGTGCAACGATGTTCGGTTCTTCCTTGACGTAGAAATCATAGGTATCAGGGAAGCAGTAGCCCTCACGCTGCTGCCATTTCTGCGCACTCTTTTCCGGCAGATATTCCTCAAAGCGGAAGCCGTAATTGCCGCCGTTGAAATAGAACAGGAAATCTTCCGCATTGCAGATCTCGTTTTCCTGAAGGATACGTGCCACATCAATGAGCTTCGTACCTTCCGGAATTACAATACGCTGTGTTTCACGTTCATCCGCCTTATTCGTACAAAGCTCCTCGATCATTGCTTCGTAGGACATGGAAGGTCTGATAATATGCTCGCCTGCAATATAGCTGCCGTCCTTGCCGTTCATACGGGAAACCAGACGGAACACCTGCGGCAGGGAGATCATGCCGGAGAGCTGGAGCTGTTCTGCGATATCCTGCGTTGTTGAACCGTCAGAGATCGTCACGATACGTTCTCCGATATCCTTATCAATGCCGTACATTTCTTTTGCAACACCGAGGATCGCCGCAGCAAGCACCGAGGATGATGCAAGGATCACAGTCAGCAGAACGAGCGTGCAGGAGAGCTTGCGGCTCTTTTTGCGCTTCGTAAATTTCCGTTTTCTGCGGATCTTTCTGCCCCATTCGTCGAACTGCTTTTCTTCCTCTGCAAGATCGGCAAGTTCCTCCTCAACGGTACGCTTCGGAGCTTTTTGTTTGGTTTTCTTCTTGGTATTTTCCTTTTTCTTTTTTTCGCCTGCCTGACGGATACTGTCGGAAAGCTGACCTGCCTTATCTTTCAGCAGACCGGCAACACCGGCGGCTTTCTCTTTGAGTGCATCAGCCTTTGAAGCGGATGCCGGCTGTTCGGGAAGCGGCATTTCCTTTTCAGCAGCATCGTTCTCTGCCGGTTTCTCATCTGCCGCATCATTTTCCGCATTTGTATCCGCATCTGCCGGAGCAGCAGGATCGTCCGCCTGTGCATCGTCATCTGTCAGCTCGGTGATCTCTACCGTCAGCGATTCGGAAGGCGCTGCTGATCCCGTTTCGGCGGAATCGAGTGCTTCCTGTTCATCACCCTGACGGGATGTCTGTTCATCAGCCATAAAAATCCTCCGTTTTTTGTTCCGTTATGCAGCATTCCAGTCTGCGGTCGTGCGCATCATGCGGAAGCTGCATCTGCCGGCATTCTGCGTAACAGATGCCGAGTGTTCTGATCTCATATTTTGCAAGATACCGGTCATAATATCCGCCGCCTGCACCGAGCCGGTAGCCCTCTGCATCAAAGCCGAGCATCGGGACGATCATCAGCGTATCTGCGTCGGGCAGAAGAATGCGGTCTTCTGAGACCGGCGGGACCGGGATCCGGAATGCACCTGCCTGAAGCTCCGAGAGTGCATCCAGACGATAAAAGGTCATGGTACTGGTTTCCGGTTCACAGACCGGCAGACCGAGCTGCTTGCCGTCTTGCAGTGCGGCAGCGAGCAGTGCTCTGGTACTGACCTCATGCGGCATGGAAACATAGCAGAAGATCTGCTTTGCCTGCTGATAGGCAGGGTGATGCAGGACAGCCTCGGTAATACGCCTGTCGGCAGACTGTCTGCTGTCAAAGGGCATATCCGCACGCGCCTGAAACAGCTTGCTGCGCAGTGCCTTTTTTGCTTCGGTGATATCAGCCGTGCTCATTTGCCGTATACCATTCCTTCCGCAATGCCGCGGGCGGTATCCGCACCGCAGAGAACCGAAACCAGATGCAGGGCGAAATCCATTGCAGCGCCCGGCCCTCTGCCGGTAATGATCCTGCCGTCCTGACAAACCGGTTCAGCGACGGTTTTGCAGCCGGTCAGCTTCGGTTCAAAGCCGGGATAGCAGGTTGCGGTCTTATTGCTGAGCAGACCGCGTGCGCCGAGGATAGAAGGTGCTGCACAGATCGCAGCGATCCATTTATCATGTTCATTACAGTAGGTAACGGCATCCTGAACGGTACTGCTTTCTCCGAGATGGATCGTACCGGGCATACCGCCGGGCAGAACGATCATTTCGATCGAATCATCCGGTGTGAATGCGCTGTCTGCGAGATCTGCGGTGACGGGGATGCCGTGTGATCCCTTGATCACAGTTCCGCCGATCCCGACCGTGCAGACATTTCTGCCGGCTCTGCGCAGGCAGTCAACGGGTGTCAGAGCTTCGATCTCCTCAAAGCCTTCCGCAAGAAAAACATATATCATATCTGTGCCTCCGATTTTTCTGTTCAATCGACTGATATGCATACTATATCATGTTATTATATCATGTATTCACCTGAAAGTCAAGTTTTCGCGGCGTATCCGCACAGCAAAATAAAGCTGAAAATCGGGCATCTTCGCGGCAGAATGCCGTTCAAAATGTAGAATTTGCAGGGGATGCATCCGCAGCCGGAAAGCAGGGTGTTTTCTGCATTCTTACTAAAAAATCAGATCATGCACCGTGCCGTTCGGTAAATTGCCCTGAAAGATATTGTGCATCATCAACAATTCCGCTTCCGGATCATTGAGCCTGTTGGCTGTTATTCCGGAATCCTGCTGTCAAATTTGTATAATTCAGCTATTGCATTTTTACCGTAAATAGGGTATAATAAAACAGTATTGTTTGCAGAAAGCAGAGCAGGATACTGCCTGCGTTCTTCGCCTGCGGCCGGCGCTCCGCCGTCACGGCTGAGGCGGCTGTCATGCAGTCCTGCACAGAATTTCTGTGCCTGCGGCGGCAAACCAACTATCACACGACGGAGAAACGGAGTAGGGTAAATGTCCAAATTTTCGGATAAGGTGACACAGGAATTCCTGAACCGCCTTCAGATGCAGTTTAATGTTTCGCCCGATGAGGCGAGCGACAAGCAGATCTATCTGGCACTTTCCGCTGTTATCATGGATATCATGAAGGAAAAGCGTCAGAAGTTCATGAATCATGTCAATTCGACCGGCAAAAAGCAGATCTTCTATCTTTCTATGGAATTTCTCATGGGCAGATCGCTCAAGACCTCTCTTTACAACCTCGAACTTGCAGACGATGTTGAAAAGTTCCTGAAAAAGTTTGATATCAAACTCGACAGGATCTATGATTATGAACCGGATGCCGGCCTCGGCAACGGCGGCCTCGGCAGACTTGCCGCCTGCTATCTGGACGGTCTGGCAACAACAGGCTATCCGGCGACCGGTCACTCGATCTGCTATGAATACGGTATTTTCAAGCAGCAGCTTCAGGACGGCTGGCAGACAGAACTGCCCGACAACTGGCTGCCCGGCGGTGAGGTCTGGCTCGATCCCAGACCGGAACAGGCGATCGAGATCCACTTTGAAGGCGACCTCGAAGAATACTGGGATCAGCAGTATCACCACATCTCCCATGTCAATTACAGCACTGTCACCGCAATTCCTTACGATATGTATGTTTCCGGCTATAACAGCAATGCTGTTTCTGTTCTGAGACTGTGGTCTGCAAAAGCACCGAGCTTTGATATGGCAATGTTCAATCAGGGCGATTATTCCAAGGCGCTTGCGCAGAATTCCATTGCAAACGCGATCTCGAAGGTGCTGTATCCGAATGACAATCACCTCGAAGGCAAGTCGCTGCGTCTGCGTCAGCAGTATTTCCTCTGCGCTGCCGCGATCGGTGATATCGTCAACAATCACATGAGCGTATACGGCACGCTCGATAATCTCGCTGATAAGGTCGCAATTCACATCAATGATACCCACCCGACACTTGCGATCCCTGAGCTGATGCGCATTCTGCTCGATGACTGCGGCTACGGCTGGGAGAAGGCATGGGATATCACCAGACGTGTCTTTGCCTATACGAATCATACCGTCATGGCAGAAGCACTCGAAAAATGGGATGTCAATCTTGTCCGCAGAGTCATTCCGCGTATCTTCTCGATCATCGTTGAGATCAATAACCGTTACTGTGCAGAAGTCTTTGCGAAGGTCAATGACAGCGCGCTGACCACAAAGATGTCCATTATTCAGGATAATATGATCCACATGGCAACGCTTTGTGTTGCTGCTTCGCACAATGTCAACGGTGTTTCCAAGCTGCATTCCGAGATCATCAAGAATGCTGTGTTCAATAATGAATACCGCTATACACCGCAGAAATTCACAAACGTCACGAACGGCATCGCATACCGCCGCTGGCTGTATCAGTCGAATCCCGGTCTGACAAAGCTCCTGAAATCTGCGATCGGAAACGGTTTCCTCAAAAATGGTGCCGAGCTCGAAAAATTCCGCGCATTTCAGGATGATGCAGCCGTCCTCGATCAGCTGATGGCTGTCAAGCGTGAGAATAAGACCGAATTTGCAAAGTATGTCAAGGCAAAGAACGGCATCGTTCTGAATCCGGACAGCGTCTTTGATGTGCAGGTCAAGCGTCTGCACGAGTACAAGCGTCAGCATCTCAATGCGCTGAATATTCTCGCAGATTATCAGATGCTCCTCGATAATCCGGATATGGATTTTGCACCCAAGACCTATATCTTCGCGGCAAAGGCTGCACCGGGCTACTATCTCGCAAAGCAGATCATCAAGATGATCTGGAGCCTTTCCGAGGAGATCCGCAAGAATCCGAAGATCAGCGAAAAGCTCTCTGTTGTATTCCTTGAAAATTACTGCGTCACGCTCTCCGAGCTGCTGATGCCTGCCTCGGATTTCTCTGAGCAGATCTCGCTTGCAGGTACGGAAGCATCCGGTACGGGCAATATGAAGCTGATGCTGAACGGCGCTGTGACGATCGGTACGCTGGACGGCGCAAATATCGAGATCAAAGATGCCGCAGGCGATGAAAATATCATCATCTTCGGCATGAAGACAGAGGAAGTCAATAACCGTAAGCCGAATTACCGTCCGCAGGATATCTACGATCATCACGGTCTGATCCGTGCCTGCGTTGACCGCATCAATAACGGCATCAACGGCGACAAATTCCCGGATATCGCGCAGTCTCTGCGCACGCGCGATCCGTATATGGTGCTTGCCGATTTCGACAGCTACCGTGCGGCACAGGCTTATGCAGCACAGTGCTATGCGGATAAGCAGCGCTTTGCAAAGATGAGCCTGAATAATATTGCAGGTGCAGGCGTGTTCTCCGCAGACCGCGCAGTTACCGAATATGCCAAGAATATCTGGAATCTGTAAAATGCAGCCGGACAGCACTGCACTTTTTCCGCAGACGGAGCAGAGATAACCGCCGCATCGCAATGCTGTTCGGCAATACAAAAGGCGGTCGGATGATCGCCTTTATTTTTTTGATTCAGAGGGGTTTACCATGAGAAAGATCTATGACAGCTGGGATCGCACCTATAAATCCGTTTTCGGTGCGCTGCGGCAGAATGAACCGTGTACCTTCACGATCTGTCTGCCGGAATCAGCAAATCTGGATACCGCACCGATGCTCGTGCTGTACCGGCCGGGCATGAAGGAACGCTTTATCCCGATGAACAGGACGTTCCGGCATGAGGGTGAGATATTCTATTCCGCGACCTGCTCTGCAAGATATCCCGGCGTACATTACTATTACTTTTCGTATATTTCCGGCGGACAGTGGTTTTATATCAAGAAAGCCGCCGCACATGAAGGCGTGATCGGAGAAGGCGACCTGTTTCAGCTCACGATCTATGACGAATCCTTCACGACACCGGATTTTCTCAAGGGCGGCGTGATGTATCAGATCTTTCCGGATCGTTTCTGCCGCAGCGGTCAGCCGCATGAAAATATACCGGACGGCCGTGTTCTGCGTGAAGACTGGGGCGGCACACCCTTTTACCGTCCCGATCAGAACGGTCATGTCTGGAATAATGATTATTTCGGCGGTGATCTGGAAGGCATTATTCAGAAGCTCGATTATCTGGAATCGCTCGGCGTGACCTGTATCTATCTGAACCCGATCTTTGAATCACACGAAAATCACCGCTATAATACTGCAAATTACCGCAGAGTTGATCCGCTGCTCGGTACGAATCAGGATTTCGCGCGGCTCTGTACGGAAGCGGCGCGTCACGGCATCAGCGTCATTCTGGACGGTGTCTTTTCCCATACGGGCGCAGACAGCATTTATTTCAACAAATTCCACAGATATGATACGGTCGGTGCTTATAATTCACCGGAAAGCCCGTATTACAAATGGTACAGTTTCCATCAGTATCCGGATGTTTATGAGGCATGGTGGGGGATTGATACGCTCCCGAATGTTAACGAAAATGAGCCGGAATATACCGATTATATCTGCGGCAGGGGCGGCGTTCTGGAATACTGGATGAATCTCGGCGCGGCAGGCTTCCGTCTGGATGTTGCCGATGAACTGCCGGATGCATTCCTCGATCATCTTCATGACTGCGTGAAAGCGGCAGACGGCGATCATGTTGTCATCGGTGAAGTCTGGGAAGATGCGTCCACCAAAGAGGCTTACGGCATCCGGCGGCGCTATCTGCTCGGCAGTCAGCTTGATTCGGTCATGAATTATCCGTTCCGCAGTGCGATCATGCAGTATATCGGCGGATGCAGTCCCTATGATTTCCGCAATAGCATCATGACCATTCTCGAAAATTATCCGAAATGTTCGGCAGATGTGCTGATGAATTTTGTGTCCACACATGATATCGAACGTGCGATCACCGTTTTCGGCGGCGAACCGGTAAACGGCAGAAACAAGGACTGGCAGGCGGAACGCAGACTGTCTCCGCAGCAGTATGAGATCGGCAAGAAGAAGCTGAAAGCTGCTATGGTACTGCAATTTTTCCTGCCGGGCGTTCCGAGTATCTATTACGGCGATGAAGCCGGTCTGGACGGCTACGGCGATCCGTTTAACCGCCGCTGTTTCCCGTGGGGACATGAAGATCAGGATCTCATAGAATTTACGAGAGAATTGTCAAGGATCCGCCACAGCTCAAAGGTCTTTGTGGACGGTGCGCTGAAATTCCTGACGCTCGATGATGATTATATCGTATTTACGCGCTATCGTGATCACCGCCGCAAGGGAATGGTCATTGCACTGAACCGCACCGATCATGAGATCGTATTCGGCGTGGACAAAACACCGTTCAATGACCGCTATACGCTGTTCAAGGTCGTTCACGGCGAGATCAGGGGCAATGATGTGATTTTGCCGCCGTATGGCTTTGCTGCCGTCAAGGTGGAGCAGGTCTTGAATCACCTGAATACGAAATAGCGATATGATAGAATAAAACGTGGGATATGCCCACAGAATGAGGATGACCGTATGCTGATATCATGCACCGGAATACACAAATTTTATCAGGATCATCATGTGCTGCGTTCGGTCAGCCTGACGGTCGAAAATCAGGACCGCATCGGACTTGTCGGCGACAACGGCTGCGGAAAGAGTACCTTTCTGCGCATCCTGACGGAACAGGAACTGCCTGATGCCTTTGAGCATGATGAACCTGTGATCGCAAAAGCCGCAAATCTCCGCATCGGCTATCTTGCGCAGAATGCCGGTCTGGACGGCAGCAAGACTGTCCTTGAAGAAATGAACGATGCTTTTTCGCATCTGCATGAAGCAAAAGAGATCATGCAGGCTTTGGAAGCGAAAATGGAATCCGGACTTTCTGCGGAAGAAATGGACGAATATGCAAGACTTTCCGCATTTTTTGAGATCAATGACGGCTATACGACAGAAGTCCGCATCCGGACGGTGCTTTACGGCATGGGCTTCGGTGAGGAGACACTGCCGCGGCAGATCTCCGGCTTTTCCGGCGGCGAAAAAACACGCCTTGCACTCTGCAAGCTGCTGCTCGAAGCGCCCGATCTGCTGATCCTCGATGAACCGACAAACCATCTGGATTTTCAAACCGTCGGCTGGCTGGAAGATTATCTCAAAACATGGCGCGGTGCGCTGCTGATCGTCAGCCATGACCGTTTCTTCCTCGACCGCCTCTGCACAAGTATCTGCGAACTGGAACACGGCGAACTGACACGCTATAAGGGCAATTATACCGCGTTCACAAGGCTGCGTGCCGAATCCCGCGAACGGCAGCAGAAGGAATATGAAGCACAGCAGCGCGAGATCGCCAAGCTGGAAGACTATGTTGCGCGGAACAAAGTGCGTGCATCGACTGCAAAAGCCGCCAAATCACGCGAAAAACAGCTTGATAAGATCGAGCGTATCGAAAAGCCCTATGCTGCCGCAAAAGCCGCAAAGCTGTCTTTTACATACAGCGTTGTACCGCCGATCGACGTTCTGGAAGTCAAGAATATTGATCTGACCGTCGGAACCGGTTCGATGCAGAAAACGCTGATGGAGAATCTCTCCTTTACGGTTCGCCGCGGCGACAAGATCGGCATTATCGGTGAAAACGGCGCAGGCAAATCTACACTGCTCAAAGTTCTGCGGAATATTCTGCCGCATAAAGGTCTGGTTCGCTGGGCAGCCGGCACACGGCTCGGCTGTTTCGAGCAGGAAAGCGAAAGCCTGAATCCCTATGCGACTGTATTTGATGAGCTGCATGACCGCTATCCGGCACTCAGCGATTTTGAAGTGCGCAGTCTGCTCGGACAGGTGCGCCTGACAGGCGAAAATGTCTTTAAGGAAACCGGCGTGATCTCCGGCGGCGAACGTGCAAAACTCTGCTTTGCGATCCTGATGATGGAGCATGGCAACATTCTGCTGCTTGACGAACCGACAAACCACCTCGATCTGACAACAAAAGAAATTCTGGAACAGGCACTCAGTGAATTTGACGGAACGATCCTGTTTGTCAGCCATGACCGTTATCTGCTGGACAGACTTGCCGATCAGCTCTTTATTCTGGAAAACGGCGAACTGACACCGTTCAAAGGGAAATTTTCCTCTTATCAGGAACAGATACGCCGCCGCACAGAAGCGGAACAGGCAGCCGCCGCCGAGGAAAAACAGCGGAAAGCCGCCGAAGCACAAAAGGCAGGCTACCGTTCAAAGGAACAGCGCAGTCAGGAAGCAAAGCGCCGTGCAGAGGTCAAGCGTCTGGAACAGGAAACAGATGCGCTGCAAACAGAACAGGATACACTTCAGGAATTGCTGACAGATGAAACCGTTGCAGGTGATTATGAGAAAATGCAGGAAATTTGCAGCCGGCTTGAAGAGATCCGGCTGCGGCAGGATGAGATTCTGGAGCAGCTCATTCTGCTTGAGGATTCATAATTTGAAAAGGAGCGGATTATGAGATACAGAATGATACCGGCGGTTCTGGCAGGGATCCTGACAGTATGTTCCCTGACGGGCTGCGGAAATACAGGTGCATCCGGCAATACAGATGATATCAATACCGAAGATCTCCCTTATGGTTCAACGATATCGATCGATTCCAGCCGCAGTATGACGATTTCTTCTGATAAGCGTTTTATAGATGATGCACTGACCGAAACGATCTATACCTATTATCATTCCATCGAAACAAAGGACGGCGAAGCGTTCAGTTCCGTGATGTTCCCGATCTATCATGAATATCAGCTTTCAGAATATTATGAAGATGAAGTGACCGATCAGGAATTGCTTGAAAGCACCTATGATTCGATCAAGGAATATTTCGGCTATGATTTTGCGTATTCGTTCATTGACATTACCGATGTGAAATATAAGACGGGCGAATCCAGCAGCCGTGACGGGCTTGTGATGATGCTCGATCAGCTTGCGGAAGGAAAGGATATCAAGCCGATTTCCGACGAAACACAGAATCTCTATGAGATGACCGTGACGCGGTATGTCGATAAGCAGGGTTCAGGAACCAAAAAGGAAACAGAAGATTCATTGGTCGGTGAAACGCTTTTTGCTATTCAGTATCAGGGCAAATGGTATCTGATGTACGGTTAAACGGAGGAATAAAATATGAAACGATTGATTGCCGCAGGTATTCTTTCGGCAATGCTATGTCTGACCGGCTGTAATGCCGGCAATGCACAGTCTGATCCGGCTGAAAGCAACGCGAAAAGTCAGGAAGGTCTGACCGTCAGTGCTTCGGAGGAAGTTGACAGCGCCTATTCCGATCTGCTGAAAACCTATTTCACAGCAGTCGAGCAGAAGGACTATGAAACATTCAAAAAAACGATGTATCCGCCCTATCTGGAGTCGTTCAATGCCTATCTGAAAGAGCAGGGCACAACACCGGAGGAGAATTTTGAATCTCTCTGCACGCGCTTTGATGAGGACGGTTATGAAAGCTGGACGCTGACAAATCTTTCGATATCCTATTATCCGGAGGAAAATGTCGATCTGGACGGCTTTTTCAATGCGTTCATTGAAGCAGGCATATTTGACGATCAGCTTGCAGAAAACTGCAAAAAAGAGGCGGAGGATATCCGCGATGTGCAGTTTTCGCTTCAGGCGCTCTATTCCGGCGATGAAGAGCCGGTTACGGTTGTCAGCGGAAGTGAGATCATGATGGTCAAGACTGCGGACGGTACGTATTTATTCGGATAATACCGATGGCTCTGCTTGGAAGAAGATGAATGTTTCGGTCAGCGGCACTGTTCCTGACCGAAACTTTTTTGCGTTCTATCGGGTTTCCGATGCCTGTCCGCTGATCTTTCCCCGCAAAGCTGAAATTTCAGCGCGATTTTTACGAAGTATTTTTGCTCCGGCACTTGATATCTGCGAAAAGATGTGCTATAATAGAAATATATCTTTTATTGCATATTGTGCTGATCGTTTCGGCACATTTTTCGACATACTATGATCGCCTTTCACGGCAGAATGGAGCGCTGATTATGAAAAAAATTATTCGGATCGTTTTTCTGATCGTTATAATCTTCAGTGCGCTGATCTCTGTGCGGTATGCGATTGACCTTTACCGCACAAAATATTCACCGCGCTATCTCAATGGAAATGCCTGCTGAGCGTTCGTTCGGCATGACATATCAAGCCCGTTCCCCGATCGGGAACATTCTAATTTGCTAGAAAAGAGGAAAAGTAAATGGACATTCGTTTTGAGAAAGCAGCCAGCCTGAAGGCAAAGCCTGCTGATGAAACCAAACTCGGCTTCGGCCACATTTTCACCGACTATATGTTCGTTATGGACTATGAAACCGGTAAGGGCTGGCACGATGCGAGAATCGTTCCTTACGGCAATCTGGAGCTTAGCCCGGCAGCGCTCTGCCTGCACTACGGTCAGGAAGTCTTTGAAGGTCTGAAGGCTTATCGCCGTGCTGACGGCGAGATCCAGCTCTTCCGTCCGGAGGAGAACTTCAAGCGTCTGAACAGCTCCAACAGCCGTCTGGTTATTCCGGAACTGCCTGTTGCGGATGCAATGGAAGGTCTGATGGCTCTGCTGAAGGTCGAGAAGGACTGGGTTCCTTCTGCTGACGGCGCATCCCTTTATATTCGTCCGTTCATCATCGCTGTTGATCCGTTCCTCGGCGTAAAGCCCGGCGATATGTATAAGTTCATTATCATTCTGTCGCCGTCCGGTGCTTACTATGCATCCGGTCTGGATCCTGTCAAGATCTATGTTGAGTCCAAGTATGTCCGTGCGGTTCGCGGCGGTATGGGCTACACCAAGACCGGCGGTAACTACGCTGCATCTCTGATCGGTCAGGATGAGGCACATAAGGAAGGCTATTCTCAGGTTCTCTGGCTCGACGGCGTTGAGCAGAAGTATATCGAGGAAGTCGGCGCAATGAACATCATGTTCGTTATTGACGGCGAGATCGTTACACCGGAGCTTCAGGGCTCTATCCTGCCGGGTATCACCAGAAAGTCCGTTCTGGAACTGGCTAAGAGCTGGGGCATGAAGGTTTCCGAGCGCAGAATCACCATTCAGGAAGTTGCTGATGCTTATGATGCAGGCAAGCTCGATGAAGTATTCGGCACCGGTACGGCTGCTGTTATCTCTCCGGTCGGTCACCTCAAGTGGGGCGATAAGGTCATGACGATCAACAACAACAAGATCGGACCGATCTCCCAGAAGATCTACGATACCATGACCGGTATTCAGTGGGGTACTGTGGAAGATCCGTTTGGATGGGTTGTTCCGGTCGAGTGATCCTGAATTTTCGTTTCAGATGCGGCATACGGTTCAGAACTGTGTGCCGCATTTTTATTTCTGCGGATTACAGTTGACAAATCGGCGTATCCGTGATAGAATGAATCATGTACTATGAAATTCCGGAGGGGATCATTATGAATCAGGCATCTGCAAAAATTATTGCTTCATCAACTGCCGGTGATACGGTTGTCGCATCCGCCGCACGTATCTCGACAACACAGGGAACGGCATTGGAGATCTATGCCAAATCCTGCGAAAAAGAGAATAATGCATCGCTGATCGAAAAGGTGGTCGGCTCCGGACATACTTCAACGCTGGAGCATCAGCTTTTTACAGTCGCATTTGATAATGTATCCGTCTGCACAGAGGAATTTGTGATCGAATTCCGGCTTGGCTCATATACTGTGAAATCACGCAGATATGTTGATTTTTCCAGTGCCGGATTCTATATTCCCCCGATGCCGGAGGAATTGCTGCCGGAATACAGAGCGAATATGGAGGCACTTTTCGATGACTATGCAAAGCTGCTGGAACTGGATATCCCGAAAGAGGATGCCCGCTATCTGCTGCCGTATTGTTTCCGCAGCAATTTCTACTGCACGATGAATGCCCGCGAACTGCTGTATATGGTCACGGTCATGACGCAGGGACGCGGCGCATTTTATCCGGAGCTGAAAACGCTCGGTGAATCGCTGAAAGAACAGCTCCGTGCATATTTCCCGAATCTGCCGGATCAGTTTGCTGCACGTTATCACGCAGATGCTTCTGAGAATTACGCCCGATATGCACCGCCGCAGTTTTCGGAACTGCCGGATGTTTCGCCGCAGACTGCGGAAGCAGCAGTCAAGCTGTTCAGCGCACCGTCAAAGGATGCCCATAATGACATCATGGCGGCGCAGATCTATAACGGGATGTTCTCGGCTGATCCGGAGGGCCCGTATGAATATTCCGATCTTATTGCAAGTGAACGTCCGCGTGAACTGGAATTGATTCATGCGCAGTTTGAGATCCGGAATCTTTCGCTTGCCGCGATCACGCATCTTGTCCGTCACCGGATGCAGACAGTTCTTGTGCCGCAGGTGACGCAGGCGGTTTATATGCAGAAATATGTTCTGCCGGAATCGATCCGGAATCATGCAGAGGCGCTTTCTATTTATCAGGCTGCATTCAGCCGCAATGTCAAAACGCTCCGCCGCATGATACAGAATGGACTGCCGGCAGAGGCGGTTCAGTATTTCGCACTTGCCGGAAATCAGCTCGATGTAATCTGTGATATGAACGGCAGAGAATTGCTGCACTTCATGAAGCTGCGTACCTGCAATCGCGCACAGTGGGAGATCCGTGCCTGCGCGATCGACCTGCTGCGGCAGCTTCGGAAAGCCTGTCCTGCGATTTTCCGCTGTTTCGGACCGAGCTGTTATGTGAACGGCAAGTGTCCGGAGAGCAGACTGAGCTGCGGTCAGTTTGCTGAAATCATGGAGCGATTTGATTCCGCTTCGTTGTGAACAGATTGATTTTGAATGCGATTTTCGGGGCGGATGCAGTTTGTTCCGGCCGCGTTCGGGAATTTTTTAAGTTTTCCGATAAAATCTCAAAAACCCCTTGCAAAATCGTGTGAAATCCGATATAATATAGAATAGAATCGTATGATGATTGGGAGGAGAACCAACAATGCCTAGCGCAAATAATCGAAACCGCAAAAAGCCCGCGACACAGGCTCGTCGGAAAAAAACAAAGCAGAAAAAGCAGCGGCGCGGTCCGGTGATGCGGTTTCATTTCAGTCAGCTTGTTTTACTTTGGATATTGAGCCTGATCCTTTGCTTCGGTGCGTATCTCTATAATCGGAATATTCATCCGGAAAAGGATGTATTCCTTGCGGATGCAGAGGAATCCTCTGAAGTGGATGATTTGCAGCTTGAATCACTGCCGCCGGAGGATACAGAGCTGGAACCTGTTGAAACAGAACCCGTTGAATCAGCCGAATCGGCGGTTGAAACCGAGCCTGTTCCGACAACAACAAAGATCAATCCGGTTCCGGAATCCGTTCCGCAGACTGCTGATTATCTGAATAAATGTGCATTTCTCGGTGAGATCAACATTTATCAGCTTGGTCAGAACGGACTGCTTCAGCCGTTCAGCGTTTATGCCAGCGAAAACCTGACGCTGAGCAATTATGTGCGTGAATACGTCATGCTGGAAGGTACGACGATCCGCATTATGAGCGCGATCAATTCCGCAGAATGTCCGATTTACCTGATGTTCGGTACGGAGAGCCTCGGCACACAGCCTGCCGATCAGACTGCTGACCAATTTGACCAGCTTCTGAATTCTGCGATCGCCACTGCTCCGGAATCACAGATCATTGTGCTTTCGATTCCGCCGGTTACGGCTTTTGCGGAAGGAAACGGTGAAACGCCGATCCTGAACAGTGTCATTGATGATTATAATTCACGCTTGCTCGAAATCAGTAATAAGCGCGATGTGTATTATGTTGATGTCAACACGGCATTGAAGAATAATGACGGAAAGCTCAATCCGGAATATGCTGAGGAGGACGGCATCCACCTCAATACAGCGGGCGGTCAGGTATTATTGAACTACGTCCTGAACCATATTCCACCTGCATGATAATGAAAAACAGCGTATCAGATTATCTGGTACGCTGTTATTTTTGCCCTGTGATATGATTTGTGTGCATAAAAGGAACCGCTGCCCGAAAGCAGCGGTTCTTTTGTTAGGATTGCTTACTTGTCATCATCACGACGCTTGCGGAATGCAAATGCTGCTGCACTCATGAAGATACCAACAATGACCAGAGCAGTCGGAGCAGTATCGCCGGTACGCGGTGCGGAGCCGGTCTTAGAGCTCGGAATTGTGTTCGGTGTTCTGTTCACAGTTGTTGTGTATGTTGTCATAGCTCTTGTTGTTGTAGCTTCGGTTTCGATTGCAGTAGAATTGGTGGTCGTGGTGGTGTCGGTTGTTGTAGTTCTTGTGCGGCTGTCAGATTCAGCTGTCTGATCTTCTGTGGTTGTAACAGTTTCCGATGTGGTTGTTCTCATATCGGTTGCATCTTTCTCATCGTGTGTGCTGGTGATTGTAGTTGTGGTGGTCTCAGAAGATTCATCTGTTCCGCCGATGTCTGCGCTCAGTGTTGTGGTAGTGGTTGTTGTGGTAGTAGTTGTGGTGGTCTCAGAAGATTCATCTGTTCCGCCGATGTCTGCGCTCAGTGTTGTCGTAGTGGTGGTTGTGGTAGTCGTAGTAGTTGTTGTGGTGGTAGTAGTCGTAGTAGTGGTGGTGGTAGTAGTTGTTGTTGTTGTAGTAGTTGTTGTGGTGGTAGTAGTTGTTGTTGTTGTGGTAGTAGTAGTTGTTGTTGTGGTAGTAGTTGTTGTTGTGGTAGTAGTTGTTGTTGTGGTAGTAGTTGTTGTTGTGGTGGTTGTAGTAGTAGTTGTTGTGGTGGTTGTAGTAGTGGTGGTTGTTGTGGTGGTGGTAGTAGTGGTGGTAGTAGTTGTTGTTGTCGTGGTTGTGGTTTCAACCGGCTTAGTAGCATCCTGAACTTCGATGGTGTTGTCCTCGTGAACAATGACGTTGCCGGTGGACTCAGTCTTGACAGACTCAGTAACGACCTTGCCGTCCTTGATCTCGAACTCGAATGTAGTGATGGTAACGAATCCATCCGGAGCAAC